>JAJRVI010000097.1 GCA_024277405.1 Fidelibacterota bacterium | reverse complement strand
GAACCGCGGGAGCCGCTCTCGCAGGAGGAGGCCCTGGCGAACGCCCCCCGCCGCGACGACGTCTACTTCGCGGTGCCCCGGGTCTTCGGCGAGCCGTGACGGGGAAACCCCCTGCACGGCTCCGCCGGATCCAGGCTCAACGGAAATAGAGCAGGGCGCCCACGCCCACGAGGATCGCCCCAACCAGGGAACAGCGGATCAGGAACCCGTACTCCACCAGGACATCACGCATGAGACGCCTCGCCCGCCCCATCGGGCCCTCGTGGCTCATGTACCACGGATGCTGGTAGGGAAATGACCGCGTGAACTTCCAGGATCCGAGGACGCTCAATGCCCCCAAGGCCCAGACCGCGAACCCGAGCGTCCCGAAGACGTTTCCGTACTGCCGGGCATCCCTGGCGCCGGCGAGGTAAAGGCCCAAGGCGGCGAGCCCCATGATCGCAAAGGCGATCGCCAGAGTGACCGCGATGTATCTCGCCAGGAACCTCCCCCCATCCCTCATCTCACCTCCCCCACGGCGAAAGCCCCCGCGTGGCTCGACCGACGCGGGGGCCCACCGGGGACCGCGTCCCGGGGAACGGTCCCGCGCTCACCCGTACAGGTAGAGCAACGCCCCCCGCCCACCAGGGCGGCGCCGGCGGCGAACAGCCTGAGAAGCGGGTGGATGGGGACATCCCCGTACCGCAGCGGGCGGTTGGTCACCCACCGAAACCACGCCCGGGCCGCGCCGCCCCATGACGGGGGCGGTGAGGAGAGCTGGGTGGGCGTCGTGGTCACCAGGAAGGCGAGCGCCCAGGAGACGAGCAGAAGCGTCCCCATCAGCCCCCAGATGAGGCCTAGGGTTCGCGCCCCCCGGCGAGGTAATACCCCGCCGCCGAGAGGCCCATGAGGGCTCCGGGGACGAGCCCTAAGCCCACCAGCCGATGTATTAGCCTCCTCACGGAACCAATATAACCCCGGGAAAAGGGCGGGATCAACCGATGCGGGAGCCGATCTCCCCGTGCAGGGCGGCGCGGAGCGCCCCCTCGCGATCGGCGCGGAAGACGACGATGGGGAGGCCGTGTTCGGCGGCGATCTGGACCGCCGCCGGGTCCAGCACCCGCAGTCCCCGGGAGAGGTACTCGGCATGGGTGAGGCGGGGGATGAACTCCGCCCCCGGGTCCTCCGCCGGGTCCGCGGTGAAGACGCCCTCCACCTTGGAGCCCTTGAGCACCAGCTCGGCCCCCAGCGCCAATGCCCGGAGCACCGCGGCCGTGTCCGTGGTGACGTAGGGGAGGCCGGTGCCCCCCGCGAGGATCACCACCTCGCCCGCCGCCAGGGCGTCCCGCGCCTCCCACTGGTCCACCGCCCCGGCCACCCCCGGGACGGGGAGGGCTGAGAGGACCCGGGCCTCCTTCCCCGCGTCCCGGAGGGCGTCCCGGAGGGCGAGGGCGTTTATCACCGTGGCCAGCATCCCCATCACGTGGCCGGTGGCGGGGACCGGGGTACGGGCGCCGCGGAGGATATTGCCGCCGCCCACCACCACCGCGATCTCCGCCTCCCTAGAGGCGGCGGCGATCTCCCGTGCGTGAAAAGAGAAGGCCTCCCAATCGATGGGAGGCCTTCTCCCCGCCAGCAGCTCCCCCGAGAGCTTCAGCAGTACCCTCACTTCACCTCACTCTTCCCCCACCTCGAAGCGGGCGAAGCGCTTGATCACGATCTGCTCGGAGATCTTATGCCGAAGTTCCCCGAGCACGTCCTCCACGGTGAGGGAGGGGTCCCTGACGTAGGGTTGCTTGAGGAGGCAGTTCTCCTCGAAGAACTTCTGGATGCGCCCCTCCACGGTCTTCTCCACGATGTGGGGCGGTTTCCCCTCCTTCTCCGCCTGGGCACGGAGGATTTTCTTCTCCTCCTCGATCACCTCCTCGGGCACGTCGTCGGGCGATACCCAACGGGGCTTGGCGGCGGCGATGTGCATGGCCAGGTTCTTGAGGAACTCCCGGAACTCCTGCGAGTTGGCAGCGAAGTCGGTGACGGTGTTAACCTCCACCAGGACCCCCACCTTGCCGGAGTGGTGGATGTAGGCCTCGACCCGGCCCTCCTTCGTCTCCCTCCCCTTGTGGGAGAGGAACTCCTTCCCCTTCTCCCGGAGGATCTTCTTGGCCTTCTCCAGGTCGCCCTCGGCCTCGATGAGGGCCTGCTTGCACTCCATGATGCCGATCCCGGTCTCCTCGCGGAGCTTCTTGATGAGGTCCAGCGTGATCTCCATGGCCCTACTCCTTCCCTTCTTCCTCGAGGAGCTCCTTGAGCATCTCGCCGTAGTGTTCTTCGAGTTCCTCGTCCTTCAGGGGCACCTCGCCGATGGCCGGCATGGCCTCCTCCATGGACGGGAGCTCCTCCTCCACGGGAGTGGGCTCGGTGACCTGGAGCCCCTCGCGGCCCTCGATGATGGCGTCGGCGATCTTCTTGGTGATGAGGCGGGTGGCCTTGATGGCGTCATCGTTCCCCGGGATGGGATAGTCGATGAGGTCGGGGTCGCAGTTGGTGTCGCAGATCGCCACCACGGGGATCCCGAGGATGTTCGCCTCGCGCACGGCGTGGACCTCCACCGTGGGGTCCACCACATATACCACTCCCGGGAGCCGGGTCATCTCCCGCAACCCGTCCAGGTTCCGCCGGAGCTTCTCCAGCTCCCGCTGGAGCTTGACCCGTTCCTTCAAGGGGAGTCGTTCGTATTTGCCTTCCTCGAAGTTGCGCTCGAGCTCTACCATGTAGAGGGCCCTCTTCCTGATCGTCTCGAAGTTGGTGAGGGTCCCCCCGAGCCAGCGACGGTTGACGTAGTGGGCACCGCAGCGTTTGGCCTCCTCCTCGATGGTCGCCTGGACCTGCTTCTTGGTGCCCACGAAGAGGATCTCGTCGCCGGCGGCGGCCCGTTCCCGCACGAAGAAGTAGGCCTTCTCAAGGTGCTCGATGGTCTTCGCGAGGTCGATGATGTGGATCCCCTTGCGCTCGGTATAGATGAAGGGCTTCATCTTCGGGTTCCACTTGCGGGTACGGTGGCCGAAGTGGACGCCGGCTTCGAGAAGCTCTTTCATCGTCACGATAGCCACATTTCCTCCCCCTTTCTTCCCTCAGGATTTAAGCGGTGCCAAGTATAGCTTCGGGGTTTTTTCCCCGCAATAACACGGCTTTCGATCCGTCACGCATGGACGCCCCTCGGGAACGAGCGCGCCCGGTGGGGTTCGGGTACACTGGTGCTCCCGGTGAGCATCGAGGTCCTGGAAGGGCGCACGAGACTCGGGCGGTTCGTGGCCCCCCTGGCCGCGGCCCTGGCCTCGTCCTATACCGCCGGCTCGGCCATGGGGATGCTCCTCCAGTTGTACCTGAGGAGCCTGGGGGCCCCGCATATCCTCATCGCCATGGGGACGAGCGCGCGGTCTCTGGGGAGCGTCCTCGGGGGCGTGGTGTTGGGGCGGCTGGCGGGGAGGTACCCCTACAAGCCCCTCCTGATGGCATCCATGGCCCTCGGGGCTGGGGGGCTCGCGGGCCTCATCCTCCTACCCCCCGCGTCCCTCGCCATCGGGGCGGGGTTCGCCCGGGCGTTCGCCGGGGCGGGGTTCGCCGCCGTGGCCATGGCCCTCGTCTCCGGGGTGAGTCCCAGGCGGAGGCGCGGTCGGAACCTCTCGTACATCACGTCGGCCCGATCCCTGGGGCTCATGTTGGGAAAGCTCGCCGCGGGCGCGCTCCTCGCCTGGTGGGGCTTCCGGGGGAGCTTCGCGGCCCTGACCGCCCTCCCCCTCCTCGGACTCCTCGCCCTGATCCCCCTGCCCCACACGGAGGCGCGGCGGGAGCCGCGGAGGCGTGCCACGCTGCGGTCGCTCCGGGATTGGGGGCTCCTGTCGCTCTTTTTGGGGGCCCTCTTCCGCCAGATGGGGACGACCGGGTTCTTCGCCTTCATCTACGTGTATATGGCCGATCTCGGGATCCCCGCGGGGGCGATGGGTGCCCTGGCCGCGCTCAACCACGCCGTCCAGGTCCTGGGGATGCTCCTCTTCGGGCGGATGAGCGATCGGGTGGGCCGGCGGATCGTGTTCCTAGGGGGGTTCGGCCTCTCGGTGCTCGTGCCGGTGGTGTTCGCCCTCTCGCGGGGGCCGGGAGGGATCGCCGCTGGCTTCGCCCTGCTGGGCATCGCGTTCAGCTCCCTCTACATCGGCTCCACCGCCCACCTCGGCGATGTGGTCCCGCTCGAGCGGCAAGGGGAGATCCTGGGGCTGTTCGATTCCACCAGGGCCCTGGGCGGGATGCTCGGCCCGGTCCTCTCGGGGGCCCTGGCCCCGCTCCTCGGGCTCCGGGGGGCGTTCGCCGCCATGGCCGGGGTGAGCGGGATCGGCTTCCTCCTCGTCCTCCTCTGCTGCGAGCCCCGGCCTAGAGGCGTTTCGCGCTGAGGACGATCCTCTCCTTCGTGAGCACCTTCCGCGCCAGCAGAACCGACGTCGCCAGGAGGACCAGGCCCGTCCCCGCGTTGGCCCAGGCGAACGACCAATCCGCGAACTCGAGCCCCAGGCGGGGGAGCACGTTGGACACCGCGAGGGCGATCATCACCACCGCCAGGGAGGCGATGCTGGGGTTGGCCACCAGGAGCCCGATCAGGTTGACCAGGGCCGCGATCCCGAGGCCGAGGAGCGGGACGCCCACGCCCACGGTGGCCGCCACCGGGCCCGGGAGGACGGGCCGTCCCAGCGCGGGCACCACCGCCGTGGCGTTTAGGGCCCACAGGACCCCGAAGCTCACCCCTATCCCCGCGACGAACGCGGGGAGGAAGCTGCCGGCGGTCTTGCCCCACCACACTGCCCCGGGACGGATGGGCGTGGCGAGGAGCGCCTCCAGCGCCCCCTTCGCCTTCTCCTGGGTAAGGGTGCCTATCCCGAGGAGGACGCCCAGGAACGCCACACACAGGAGGGACACGAGGTAACCGGCGAGCCCGATGGCGTTGAGTGCCCACGGCCCCACCACGTCCCACGTCCCCTTGGTGAGTATCTCGGTCAACGTGCCCTTCATCCCGAAGAAGACGGGGATGATCCCCAGGAAGAGGACCGCGATGGAGATCAACCCCTGGCGGTGGCGCAGGTTCGCACGGAGGGAATGGGCCGCGATCGTGATGAAGTCCCTCATGCCTCCTCCGCGAGGATCCGGCGGTAGAGCTCCTCCAGCGATGCCCGGCGTCGGTAGATCGCCTCGATCCCGAGGCCACGGTCCTGGAGCGCCCGTGCGAGCTCGGGGATCCCGATTCCGTCCGCCGGGTCGAACGTCAGCCGGCGCCCCCGGGCCTCCACGAGCCCCAGGTGCCCATCGCCCCCCAGCTCCTCGAGATCCGCGGCCGTGGGCTCCGCGGAGAGCTCCACCACGTATCCCCGCCCCCCGGCGCGGAGCTCCGCCACCTCGCCTTGGAGCCGGATCTTGCCCCGGTGGATGAGGGCGATGCGGTTGCAGAGGCGTTCCACCTCATCGAGGTTGTGGGAGCTGAAGAAGACCGTCCTCCCGGCGGCCGCCAGTTCCCGCACAAGCTCCCGGAGCTCCATCTGGCCCGAGGGGTCGAGTCCCGCGGTGGGCTCGTCCAACACGAGGATCTCCGGGTCGTGGAGGAGGGCCCGCGCCAGGGCGAGCCGCTGTCGCATCCCCCGCGAGAACCTCCCCGCCCGCTCCCGCCCCTCGCGGGAGAGGCCCACGAGCTCCAGGAGCTCCCCGATCCGCGGGCGCTTCACCCCGTAAAGGCGTGCGAAGAGCTCCAGGTTCTCGACGGCGGTGAGGCCATCGAAGAGGCCGTCGCTCTCCAGCACGAACCCGATGCGCGCCCGCGCCCCCGGGCCGGCACGTTCCCCGAAGATGAGCACCTCCCCCGAGTCCGGCTCCAACAGCCCCAACAGCACCCGGATGGTGGTGGTCTTGCCGGCCCCGTTCGGCCCGAGGTATCCGAACACATCCCCCCGCCGGACCTCCAGGGTGATCCCGCGCAGCACCTCACGGCCGCCGAGCCCCTTGTGCACCCCCCGCAGGGCGATGGCGGTCTCCATCAGGAATCGAGCCTCTCCGGCCGCCGCAGGAGCTCCAGGGGCTCCCGCTTGACGAGGACCTTCTCGAGGTCGGACATGCGCTTCACCAAGCGACGGTAGCCCTCGGCCGCCCGGGCGATATCCCCCACCGACACCCGTTCGTCCGGCTGGTGGGCTAGGGCCTCGTCCCCGGGGCCGAAGCCGACGGTGGGGAGCTCATAGGTACCCGCGGAGATCACCCCGTCGGTGGAGAACCTCCAGATGCGGAAGGGGGGGTGATCGAGGGCGTGCCAAGCCCACTGCACGAACCCCTCCGCGGGATCGAAGTACCACGCGGGGTAGAAATGCTCCACGGTGAAGGTCTCCCCCGTGTAGCTCCTGAGCTCCTCCCGGGCGATGGCCGCCTCCAGGTCGAGGTCCTTGTAGGTGCCGAGCACCGAGTCCCGGGTCTCCCCCACCACGATCCGCCGATCGATCTCGGCGATGCAGCGGTCGGGGATGAGGGGCCCCCAGGTGGGGGTGTAGATGGAGGTCACGGCGTGGGTCCCCTTGCCCAGGAGGGGATCCTCGGGCAGGGGGCGGGAGAGGGCCTTGGGGAGTTGCTTGATCATGAGGGCGATCGCGTTCTTCCCCAGGTTGGGCATGGACGCATGGGCGGTCTTCCCCCGCGCCAGGAGCTTGATCACCGCCCGCCCCCGGTGGCCGATGGCCAACCGCAGATCAGAGGGCTCCCCCAGCACCACCAGATCCGGGACATCGATCGCGTCCAGGACCCGGTCCAGCACCGCCCCCTCCGCGGTCTCCTCGTGGGGGACGTAGACGAGGTAAAGCGTCCCCCGGACCGCCTCCCGGGAGGCGGCCGCCGCGGCGATCTGGGCGGCGATGGCCCCCTTCATGTCCACCGCCCCCCGGCCCCAGATGTACCCTCCCTTCCCCTCCCCCGAGAACGGGGGGACGGACCACGCCGATTCATCCCCCGGGGGCACGGTATCCATGTGCCCCTCGAACACGATGGTGGGCCCGTCCCCGTTCCGGATCTCGGCGATGACCGCGCCCAGGGGCCCCCGTTCCACCGCGGCGAATCGCCGCAGCGTCTTGATGAGGAAGTCGGCGAGGTCGCCTTCGTTACCGGAGATGCTTTCGATGCGGACGAGTTCCGCCGCTAACTCCACCGGATCGATCATCCTCCAGCCTCCACGATGGACCGAGGTGATATATGGGGACGACAGCTGTGATTATAGACGAATCTTGTGCTCACGCCTCGGGCCTAGGCGAACAGGTCGAGCACGGCGCCCGGGCGTTCGGGATAGGTGAGGTAGAGGGCACCGTCCCAGTGCTCGAGGTATCGGGCCACGGTCTCCAATGCGAGGGAGGGGCGGTTGTTCTCCTGGGAGAGGTGTGCGAGGAACACGGCCCGAGCCCCCCCGGCGAGCTCGGCCAACGCGGAGCCGGCGGCGTCGTTGGAGAGATGCCCCCGCGGCCCGAGGATGCGGAGCTTCAGGGGCCAGGGATAGGGACCGGTGAGGAGCAGCTCGAGGTCGTGGTTCGCCTCGAAGACCAAGGCCTCGCAGCCCCCGAGGGCCCCGAGCACCGGCGGGGGCACCTCGCCCATATCGGTGGCGATCGCCGCCCTCACACCGTCGAGCTCAAGGATGATGCCCCGGGGATCGTGGGCGTCGTGGGGAACAGGGAAGGAAAGGATCCGCAGGCCGGCGATCTCCACCTCCCCGTTCAGGGGGACCGCCCGTCGAAACCGGTGGCCCAACGCGCGCAGGGTCCCCGGGCTCGCGATGAGCGGGGTCCCGCGACGGTAGAGTGTGCGTAGGCCCCGGACGTGATCGGCGTGCTCGTGGGTGAGGACGAGGGCGGCGATGGACCCCAGGTGGAACCCGGCCCGGCGCGCCCGGGCCTTGATCTCGCGCCAGGAGAACCCCGCGTCCACGAGGAGGTATCCCCCGGGGCCCTCCACGAGGACCGCGTTCCCCGAGGAACCACTCCCCAGGACACAGATCCTCAACGCCCTTCGCCCCTCAACCCTCGGACCGGGAACCCCCCACCCCGCGCAACGCGGAGAGGAGATCGATGGGGACGGGGAAGACCACGGTGGTGGCGTTCTCGGTGGCGATCTCCGATAGGGTCTGGAGGTACCGCAACTGCAGGGCCCCGGGGGATCGTTGCATGATCTCGGCCGCCTGGCGGAGCTTCTCGGCGGCCTGGAGCTCGCCCTCGGCGTTGATGATCTTGGACCGCCGCTCCCTTTCGGCCTCGGCCTGGCGGGCGATGGCCCGCTGCATCTCCTGGGGTATCTTCACGTCCTTGATCTCCACCGTGATCACCTTGATCCCCCATGGATCGGTGTGTTCGTCGATGATCCGCTGGAGCTCTTGGTTCAGCTTCTCCCGCTCCGAGAGGATCTCGTCCAGCTCCACCTTCCCCAGCACCGACCTCAGGGTGGTCATGGAGATCTGGCGGGTGGCCTCGATGTAGTCCATCACCTGGACCACCGCGTCGGTGGGGCTCATCACCCGGAAGTAGACCACGGCGTTCACGTGCACGGGGACGTTGTCCCGGGTGATCACCTCCTGGGGCGGGACGTCCAGGGTGATGGTGCGTAGGTCCACCTTCACCATCTTGTCCACGATGGGGATGATGAAGAAAAGGCCGGGCCCTTTCGCCCCCACGAGCCTGCCCAAGCGGAAGATCACGCCCCGCTCGTATTCGCGCACGATCCTGATGGCGCTGGAGAGGAACATGACGATGATGCCCACGACGATGGCTATCCCCAACAGGCTCATCGCGCCTCCTTTCGGCTGAATCATAGGGCGCCACGTCACGAGCGTCAATCCAGTCGCGGGATTTGTGCATCTCGGGATTTACGGATCTGAAGCGCCCGTTCGGGATCTTATCAAAGCCCCTTTTTCGCGGTATAATGGCATCGCTCTGGATGACAATAAAGGCAAAAGCCTTTAGCCAATAAAAAAGAGGTGGTCGTATGGGCAACGTGAAGGAGAAGGAACTGAACGCCAAAGAATACCTCGAGAACCTCGAGGCCGAGGAGGAGCTCCACTGGGAGTGGGAGGAGGAAGAGGAGCACCACCGCTCCCCGGAGAACCCGATTCGTACCTACTTCGACGAGATCTCCCGCGTCCCCCTCCTCACCAAGGAGGAGGAGGTGGAGCTCGCCAAACGCGTGGAGGCCGGCGATAAGGCCGCCAAGGAGAAGCTCGCCGAGGCGAACCTCCGTCTCGTGGTCTCCATCGCCAAGAAGTACCGGGGCTGCGGCCTCCCGTTCCTGGACCTCATCCAGGAGGGGAACCTCGGCCTT
>JAJRVI010000096.1 GCA_024277405.1 Fidelibacterota bacterium | reverse complement strand
TACGACGTGAGCGATAGCTTCCTCTGGCGGGGCGGCCGCCACCAGGCGATGCATCGGGCGGGAGAGGACCTCACCGAGGCCATGCGCTTGGCCCCCCACGGGCCCGAGTTCCTGAGGAGGTTCCCCGTTGTGGGGGTGATGAAAGGAGGGAGAGCGGATGCGTAGGATGACCGAGGAGAACTTGAAGGCGGCGTTCGCCGGGGAGTCCCAGGCCTACATGCGCTACCTCATCTTCGCCGAGGTGGCGGAGCGGGAGGGAAAGCCCAACATCGCTCGGCTCTTCCGGGCCATCGCCTACGCCGAACAGGTCCACGCCACCAACCACCTGCGGGAGCTCGCCGGGATCAAAGGAACGCCGGAGAACCTGGAGGAGGCCATCGCCGGGGAGACCTTCGAGGTGGAGGAGATGTATCCCGCCTACGACGCGGTGGCCGAGCTCCAGGGGGAGAAGGGGGCGAAGCGCTCCGTCCACTATGCCCTCGAAGCGGAGAAGATCCACGCCGAGATGTACAAGAGGGCAAAAGAAGCCGCCCGGGCGGGCAGGGACATCGAGCTGGGCACGGTCCATATCTGCCCGGTATGCGGGTACACCGTGGAAGGCGAGGCGCCGGAGTACTGTCCGGTGTGCGGCGCCCCCCGCGGCAAATTCAAGGCCTTTTAGGCCGGCGCCCGCTCGGCGGTGAAAAGGAGGAAAGATGGCGAAAATAAGTGAATTGGTGCAAAGTGCTGATTGGAAGGCGGAAAAACACGCCCCGGTGATCGAGGTACCGGGGGAGGTGAAGCCGGGGGAGCCCTTCCAGGTGACGGTCTCTGTGGGGAAGGAGATCCCCCACCCCAACACCACCGAGCACCATATCGCCTGGATCTCCGTGTACTTCCATCCCGAGGGAGAAAAGTTCCCGTATCACGTAGCGCGGTTCGATTTCGCCGCCCACGGGGCCTCGACCCAGGGGCCGAACACGAGCAGCGTCTACACCGAGCCCGTGGCCACATTCACCATGAGGACCGAGAAGCCCGGGACTCTGTACGCCGTTTCCTTTTGCAATATCCACGGGCTCTGGGAGAGCTCCAAGGGGATCGTGGTGGGTTAAAAGGGCTGGGGGCTATCGGGGATAATACGGGGCGGGCAGGTGTCCGCCCCGTTTTACAACCTGAACAACGCGTCCGTGACCTCGCTGCCCCTCGGTGGCCTCGGCCACGATCCGCGGGAGCATCCCCATGACCAGGGGGGCAGGTGAAGTCGGCCCCGAATTTCCGGGCGAGATGTGCCCGCAACCCTCCCGCCGTGATGGGCTTCTCCGGGGGGCACCTCCCGGATCTCGGGGATGAACATCGGGCCCCGGCCCTTCGGATCCTCCACCACCCCCCCGCTCGCCGCTCCGTAGCTTTTCCCGCCACCTCTTCTCCCTCTTCACCATTCCCCTTTCCCGGGACGAAACATCACCCCACGGGCCGAGAGGGGAGGGGCAACCTCTCATTCGCCCGGGATCTGGCCCGCGGAAATCGGGGGTTCGGGAAGGACGAAGCCTTTCTCTTTAAAGAGGCGGAGGCAGGCCTCGACCACCCGGGGGTCGTACGCGATCCCTTTCTTCGTCTCGATCTCTTCGAGGACCTCTCCGAGGGGATAGGGGGGTCGATAGGGGCGGTGGGAAAGCATGGCTTCCACCACGTCGGCCACGGCCAGGATCCGCGCTTCCAAGAGGATCTCCTCCCCCTTGAGGCCCTTGGGGTAGCCTGAGCCGTCCAGGCGTTCGTGGTGCTGCAGCACGATCTCCGCCACCGGGTACGGGAACGGGACTTCCCTCAATATGCGGTATGCCGCGGCGGGATGTTCCCGCACCAGATCCCGCTCCAGATCGTTGAGGTGACCAGGTTTGTTGAGGACTTCGGCCGGTACCGCTATCTTGCCGAGGTCGTGGAGCAGGGCCGCGGTGCGTACCGCATGGATCCTGTCACGTGGGAGTCCCATTTCCTCGGCAATGGCCGCGGCCAGGGCCGCCACGCGCCGTTGGTGTCCCGAGGTGAAGGGATCCCTTATCTCCACCACGTGGGCCAGCGTGGTTGCCGTGCCCTCCAGGGATCGGCGCAATTTGGCGTAGAGGTGGGCGTTCTCCACCGCCACCGCTATCCACCGGGCGATGGCCTCGGCGGTCTCCACGTCGGCTTCGCTGAATGCGTCCGGCTCCCGGCTTTGGATGTCGAGGACCCCGAGCACGCGTGTGCCAGCCTTTATGGGCACACAGAGCTCCGAGCGGACAGGGAGGTCGCGTTTCCCTCCCCTACAGGACACGTACAGCGGATCACGTCCCACATCGGCGGCCAAGTACGGTTGGCCGGTGCGGACCACGTGTCCCAAGATCCCGGCGTCCGCGGATTGGCGGTAGCCGGGGGAGATAAGCCCCGCGAGCTCCCCCGCGACCGCCCGGAGGACCAGCTCTTCCCCATCCGGGGTGAAGAGGCTCACCAGGTGGTAGCCGAACTCCTGCGCGATCGTGTCCACCGTTTCCCGGTACAGTGCCTCCGGGGCCCTCAAGGACGCGGTCCGTAAGGCCACCTCGTTTATAAGCCTGAGCTGTTTCAACATCCTCCTTTCGTTCTCGAACTGAAGCGCGTTCTCAATGGCGATCGCGGCCACCGTGGCCAGGGCCTCGATCAGCTCCCTATCCGCCTGGGAAAACCCGTCGACTTCCTCCTTCTCGACGTTGAGCGCCCCCACGACCTTGTCCCTCACGATGAGGGGGACACAGAATTCGGATCGAGCATGGAATTTCCCCCGCAAATACCGAGGTTCCTTTTCCGTATCCGGGACGTAGATCGGCCGTTTCTCCCGGACCGCGGCCGCGATGATCCCCTTTTCGGCGTGCAGGGGGAGTCGCATGCCGGTCTCGTCCATGACGTGGGCGATCCGGACGATGGCATCTCCCTCCACCAGCCAAAGCCCGCAGGTCCGGACCCCCATCACCTCCTCCACCGCCTTCACCAGCGCCCGGGCCACGGCACGCACGTCACGGAGGAGGATCGCCTTTCGCCCGAGCTCGCGTATCAGGGAGAGCTTGTGTTGGGAGACGGCCCTCTCGGTGACGTCCAGCAGATTCCCCACGAGGAGGGCAGTCTGCCCCTTGCGCACCCTCCAGAGCAGGCTCTCGCAGTGGATATGGGTGCCATCCCGCTTGCGCCCCCGGAAATAGAGGAGGGCGAAGGAAACCTCCCCTCGCAAAAGGCGCCGGGCCTCGCGGGCCAGCCGGGCCCGGTCCTCGGGATGGACGAGGGCTCGCAACGCCTCCCTCCCCAAGAGCTCGGCGGGGCGGTACCCGAAGAGCCTGGCCAGGGACCCGTTCAAATAGGCGAACCTCCCCCGCGGGTCGAGGACGTAAAAGCCCACCGAAGACTCCTCCACCATATCCCGGAAGATCTCGGTCCCCATGGACGGGATGATGTCCTCCACCTCCCAGGATGTGGACGAATTTTGACCGTTCGATTCCATTATACTCCCACCTCCACAGCCACACCCGGGCCGGAGTGTTCCCCTCCTCCGGCCGTGGTAGGATAAGAGGACCGTGGGGCGTTGGATCCTGCACGTGGACATGGACGCGTTCTACGCGTCCGTGGAGCAACTGGATAACCCGGGGCTGCGGGGGAAGCCGGTGATCGTGGGGGGCCTCGGCCCCCGGGGCGTGGTGGCCACCGCCTCCTACGAGGCCCGCAGGTTCGGGGTCCGCTCCGCCATGCCCATGGCCAAAGCGAGGGCGCTCTGTCCCCACGGGATCTTCCTGCCCCCGCGGTTCGACCGCTACGCCGAGGTCGCCGACCGGATCCGAAAGATCCTCTACGAGTACACGCCCCTCGTGGAGCCGATCTCGCTGGACGAGGCGTTCCTCGACCTCACCGGTACCGAACGCCTCCACGGGTCGCCCGCGCGCGTGGCCCGGGAGATCCACCGCCGCATCCCACAGGAGACCGGGCTATCCTGCTCGGTGGGGCTCGGGCCCAATAAACTCGTGGCCAAGGTGGCCTCGGATCGCGCGAAGCCCGGCGGGCTCTCGATCGTGCCCCCGGAGGGCGTCCAGGGGTTCCTCGATCCGTTGCCGGTGGAGGTACTATGGGGGATCGGTCCCGTTACCGCGGGGCGGCTCAGGTCGTTCGGAATCCGCACGGTGCGGGATCTGAGGGAGACGGATCCCGGGCTCCTCTCCGCGTGGTTCGGCCCCCGGGTCGGGGCGCAGCTCTCCCGCCTCGCCCGTGGGATCGACGAGAGCCCGGTGGTCCCCGAGCGGGAGGCGAAGAGCCTCTCCCAGGAACGCACCTTTCCCGTGGACCTCCACGACCCACAGGCCATCCGGGCCGAGGTACGGAAGCTGGCCCTGGCCGTCGCCGACAGGCTCCACGCCCAGGGCTACCTGGCGCGCCTCGTACGGATCAAGGTCCGCTTCGCGTGCTTCGCGACCCACACGCGACAGATGCGCCTCCCCGAGCCCACCGACAACGCCGTCCTCATTGCCGAAGCGGCCCTGGCGTTACTCACGCGCCTGTCCGGGTGGGAGGAGGGAGTGAGGCTCCTGGGGGTGGGCGTGGGGGAGCTCGTCCCTGCGGGGTTCCGCACTCTGCACCTGTTCGCCCCGGAGGAACTCTCCCACACGATCCTGAAGCTCCGGAGGAAATTCGGCGCCGATGCGGTGACCTTGGGCCCCGACGGGGACGCCGTCCGCTGACGCCGCGGGCGAAAGGGGATATCCTGTGGACGCGATGAGGATCGCGGTGATCCTGAACCCGGCGGCTGACCGCGGCCGTGCCGGGGAGAGACGGGCGGAGATCGAGCGGGGCCTCACCGGCCACGGCCTCGCCTACGAGCTCTTCGTGACGCGGGGCCCCGGACACGCCACCGAGCTCGCCCGTGCCGCCCTGGAGGCGGGCTTCTCCGCGGTGGCCGCGGCCGGCGGGGACGGCACCCTCAACGAGGTGGCCCAGGCCCTGGTGGGAAGCGGGGTACCCATGGGGATCATCCCCTGCGGCTCGGGCAACGATTTCGTGAAGGCGGTGGGCATTCCCGGGGACGTGGCGGGGGCGTTGGATGTCCTCGCCCGGGGGCGGGCCAGGGAAGTGGACGTGGGGGCAGTGGAGGCGGATGGCCTCGGAACGAGGTACTTCCTCAACTGCTTCGGCGCCGGGATCGACGGGCAGATCGCGCTCGACTACAAACGGATGCGCTTCCTGCGGGGGGAACTCGGATATCTGTGGGCCGCGGTGTTCGAGCTCTTCCGGTTCCGCGGCGTGCGGGCCCGGGTGGAGGCGGACGGGAGCCGCTACGAGGGGGTGCTGGCCCTGCTTCCCCTGCAGAACGGCCCCTACGCCGGGGGAGGGTTCCATATGGCCCCTGGTGCCGCGCCCGACGACGGGTTCCTCGATCTCGTGTTGGTGGAGGACCGCTCCGTTCCTCGCCGGTTCCCCCTCCTCGTGCGCTTCCGTGACGGGACCTATCTGAGGCTCCCCGGAACGAGGCGGATCCGGGTCAAGGAGGTGAGGGTGGAGCTCACCCGCCCCGTTCCCGCTCACCTGGATGGCGAGATCCTCCCTAAACCGGTGACCTCCCTCCGCGCGGAGGTGCGTCCCGGGGCGTTACGGGTGATCTGCTAGTCCCGCCCCAGGCGCCGGGCCAGCTCCTCCCACGTGACCCGGAGGACCACGGGGCGTCCGTGGGGACAGCGCGCGGGCTCCCGCGTGGCCTTCCATGCTGCGATCAGGGCCTCCTGCTCCGAGGGGGAAAGGGCCTCACCCGCCTTGATCGCCCCCGCACAGGCGAGCTCGCGCCAGAGCTCGAGGAGGGGGATCTCTCCCCCTTGGAGTGCGCGTACGGCCGCGGCCTCCAGCGATACGCGGAAGTCGCCCCGGGCCCGTCCCTCCGCCAGCGGGGCGGGCCATCCCCGCAGGAGGAACCCCCGCTCCCCGAAGGGCTCCAGCAGCACCCCCAGCCTCCGCAGGCGGGGGAGCTCCTCCCGGAGGGCGGCGGCCACATCGGCCGGGAATTCCAGCGTTACGGGGGTGAGGAGGAGGTGGGAGGGGACCTCCTCGCCATCGTGGAACCTCTCGAAGAGGACGCGCTCATGAGCCACGTGCTGGTCGACGATCTCCAGCCCCTCCCCGGTCTCCACGATGATATAGCGCCCCCGCGCCTGGCCCAGCACCCGCCACGGCCGCGCCGCCCGGTCCGGGGAGAGGAGCCCGTCCCTCACCTCCCCCCACGCCGCGGACGGCGGCGCCCCGAGGGGTTCAGAGGGAACTGGGCGGGAAGGGAGGAGCGGGACGGTCGTCCGTCCCAGGGCGGCGCGGGCCGCCCGTCTCAGGAGGTCCCGTACCGCGGCCTCGTTGCGGAAGCGGACCTCGTGCTTCTGGGGGTGGACGTTCACGTCCACGAGGAAGGGGTCGACCTCGAGGTAGAGGAAGAAGACGGGGTGCTCCCCGCGGGGAAGGTACCGGGAGTAAATCTCCTCCAGCGCCCCGCCCAACGACCCGAGCTGCACGGGCCTCCCGGAGAGGAAGAGGAACTGATCCGACCGGGTCGGGCGGTGGAGCTCGGGGGGACCGAAAAAGGCGCGGAGCCTGTAGCCGGGCTCCTCTATCTCCACCGGGGTGAGCCGTTTGGCGAAGTTCCCCCCGTAGATCTGGGCGATACGCCGCAACGGGTCCCCCGCCGGCGG
>JAJRVI010000095.1 GCA_024277405.1 Fidelibacterota bacterium | reverse complement strand
CTCGAGCAGCGCGTTTGTGGCCACGGTGGTGCCGTGGCCGATCCGTTCGATCTCCGCCCCCGGCAAACGTTCCAGGCCCGCGAGGAAGCCCTCTTCCTGGGCCGGGGCCGTGGGCAGTTTGAGAACGCGGATCACGCCGTCCTCGACCCAGGCGAAGTCGGTGAACGTACTGCCTATGTCCACGCCAACGGTGATCGCCATCGGTCCCCGATACTAGCCGATCCCGCGAGCGCAGGGCCAACCGGGTAATGTCGGGGACGCGCACTATAATGCGAGGACATCCGGTTTGGACTTCTCGAGGGGAGGGCGATGATCGCACGGGTCAGCGAGGGCGAGATCGCGCGGCGCCGAAAGGAGCTGGAGGAAAAACTCGGGGCGGAGGGCATCGCGGGTACCTGCCTGTTTTCCCCGCACAACGTCTTCTACTTCAGCCGGTTCGCCTTCATCGCCACCGAGCGGCCGATAGCGTTGGCCTGGGCGTTCGGGAAGCGCCCGGTGCTATTCGTCCCGCTCTTGGAGCGGGAGCACGCCGGGGAGGCCTGCGACGTGGAGATCGCGACCTACCCCGAGTACCCGGACGAGCGGCATCCCATGGAGCGGCTGGCCGATATCCTGCGGGAGCTCGGTCTCGAGGGGAAGAGGATCGGGGTCGATTCCGACGGTTACGGGGGCGGCTACGGCTATCGCGGCCCCAAGCTGAGCGAGGTCCTCGAGGCCCGGGTGGTCGTGGTGGCCCAAGAGCTCGAGCGGATGATGTGGATCAAGAGCCCCGAGGAGATCGAGCTCCTGCGGGAAAGCGCTAAGTGGGCCAACCTGGCCCACTCCCTCCTCCAGGAGTACACCGCCCCCGGGCTCACCGAGACGGAGATCTCCGCCCGGGCGTCCCTCGAGGCCTCGGCGGCCGTGTTCCGGGCCCTGGGGCCCGATTACCGGCCCACCAAACCGGGACTCCCCGCCCACGCGGGCTTCCGCGGGCAGGTGGGACCGGGATCCGCCGTGCCCCACGCCATCACCACCAACGCCCGCATCAAGAGGGGCGATGTCCTCGTAACCGGGGCCACCGCGGACGTGGGGGGATATTGGGCGGAGCTCGAGCGCACTATGATCGTGGGGAAGCCCACCGAGGAACAGCGCCGGTACTTCGAGCTCATGCTCGCCGCCCAGGACCTGGCGTTCCGGGAGATAAAGCCCGGCCGCCGCTGCGCCGACGTGGACCGGGCGGTGCGGGAGTTCTTCGTAAATGAGGGGACCGAGGCTTACTGGCGGCACCACACGGGACACGGCCTCGGGATCAGGATGCACGAGGCCCCGTTCCTCGACATCGGCGACGACACCGTGATCGAGCCGGGGATGGTGTTCTCGGTGGAGCCCGGGATCTACATCCCCGGGTTCGCCGGGTTCCGACACTCGGATACCGTGGTGGTGACCGAGGACGGCGTCGAGCGCCTCACCCATTACCCCCGGGCCCTCGCGGACCTCGTCATCGAGTGACCCTCGGCCCGCGTGGGGGTGAGATCCGCGTTGGATTCGGCCCTTCGGGCGACGGCTTTCCGCATCGGGTTGCAGGCGGAAACCGATTCTCATACCATCCCCCGGCAAAGGAGGTGCGGTGCAGACGAAGCTCATCACGTCCGAATCGGTCACTGAGGGACATCCCGATAAGATAGCGGACCGGATATCCGACGCGGTTCTGGACGCCGTTCTCTCCCGGGACCCCCTTGGCCGCGTGGCCTGTGAGACGTTCGTCACCCATAGCCTCGTCATCGTCGGGGGCGAGATCACGAGTACCGCCGAGGTGAACGTGGACGAGCTCGCCCGCCGCGTGATCAAGGACATCGGCTACACCGAGTTCTCCTATGGCTTCTCGCACGAGGCCTGCACCGTGATGAACCTCCTGCGACATCAGTCCCCGGACATCGCCCAGGCGGTGCTCTCCTCGTGGGAGGTCAAACACGGGTCCAAGGATCCGCGGGATCAGCTGGGGGCCGGGGACCAGGGGATCATGTTCGGCTACGCCACCAAGCAGACCCCGGAGTATATGCCCCTCCCCATCACCCTCGCCCACAAGCTCGCCAAGCGCCTGGCAGAAGTACGCAAAGATGGGACCCTCCCCTATCTGCGTCCCGACGGAAAGACCCAGGTCACGGTGGAATACGAGAACGGAAAGCCCGTGCGGGCGCACACGGTGCTCCTCGCGGCCCAACACGATCCCGACGTGGACCTGGGGGAGCTCGCGGCCGACATCCGGAAGTACGTGGTGGAACCGGTGCTCGACGGATGGCTCGACGAGCGCACGGAGATCCTCGTGAACACCTCGGGGAGATTCGTGATCGGGGGGCCGGTGGGCGACACGGGGATGACGGGGCGCAAGATCATCGTGGACACCTACGGCGGCTACGGTTCCCACGGGGGCGGGGCCTTCTCGGGCAAGGACCCCACCAAGGTGGACCGCTCCGGCTCGTACATGGCGCGGTACGTGGCCGTGAACCTGGTGGCCGCAGGGCTCGTCCAGGAGTGCGAGGTCCAGATCGCCTACGCCATCGGGAGGGCCCATCCCCTGGCGGTGAACGTGGACTCCTTCGGGACCGGAGTGGTTTCCGACGACGTGCTGCGGGAGATCGTGCTCTCGGTGTTCGATTTCCGGCCGGCGGCCATCATCGAGCGCCTGGACCTGCGGCGCCCCATCTACGAGCCCTTCTCCTGCTACGGTCACTTCGGCAGGATCGAGCTCGATCCCCCCTGGGAACGGACCGATATGGTGGAACCGCTCCAGCGCGCCCTGGCCCAGCGTACCGGCAAGGTGGTGTGACCGCCCCCCACCTCCCCCGTCCGACCTTCAGGCGAGGCGCTCCCCCGCCCCGGGGCCTGGGCTCTTGTCGTACGCCTCCACGGCCCAGATGCGATATACCGCGGGATACTCGCGCCGCTTTCCGCTTCGGGGGAGGTGGAAGAGATCGTGGAGTCCGGTGACGAAGCGGTACTCCGGCGTCCCGGGGCCCAGGACTTCGGCCACCCCGTTGATGAGGAAGCTGGTGTTGCGGTAAGAGGAGAACAGCACGCTGCAGCGGGGATCGTGCATCACGTTCCGCCATGTGGTCTTGGCGAAGATCTCGATGGTGGTGAAGGAGTAGGGATCGAGCTCGGTTTCCTCGTAGAACCGGAGGAGGAAGGAGAGCCGCTTCGCCCGGGTCTCCCTTTCCCCCTTCGCCAGCCCCTCCTCGATCAGGACCTCGATCTCACGGGCGAGGGGCTCGATATCGCGGCGGGGGAGGAGGCCCACGCCCTTGGCGGCGATGTTGAGAGGGCACGGGCCGTCGGGGTTCAGGGTGCCCATGTAGCCCACGTGTACAGCGAAGTCGTGCTCCCCCTCCCCGGTCAAGAAGAAGCGGACGTTGGCCCGCCGACACCTCAGTTGCCATTTCAGGAAGGTCTCGGGAAGCGGCACCAGGGGGAGCGAAACTATCCGATCTCCACACACGATATCGGCCATCTCCGGCTCTTCCTTATTAGGCCTTATGCGAAGCTCGTAATCCATGTGTCCCTCCCTAGCTCCAGTGCCCCGGCGGGGATGTGCTGTGCCCGGAGATGGTAACGCAACTGCCACTGCAGGGCCGTGGCACGGGGGGCTTGCCCGGTCAAGAGGGGTGGAAAGGCGGGATGATCGTGAGGTTCTCCACGTCCACGATCCCCTTATCGGAGAACTTGTAATAGGGGCTTACGGTGAGGGATAGGACCGAGATAAGGAGGAAGGGCCGCTTGTGGGCGACCCCCAGCCCCCGGAGGGCATCCTCGATGCGCTGGAGGGAAGCGGCCACCTCCCCCGGGGGCGCATCGGCGAGGAGCCCGAAAAGGGGGAGATGGAGAAACGCGATAGGACTCCCTCCCCGCACCACCGCGATCCCACCGCCGTGGCGGTGCACGGCGTTGGCGGCGGCGGCCATGTCCAAGGGGGGGCGTCCCACCACGAGCAGGTTGTGGGAATCGTGGGCGAAGCTCGTGGCTATCGCCCCTTCCTCCAGGCCGAGGCCGCGGAGGAGCCCCAAGCACCGTCCCCCTCCCCGGCGCGCGAACACCGCTACCACCGCGAGTCCGTGGGGGTGCACGGGGAGCCCGTCCCG
>JAJRVI010000094.1 GCA_024277405.1 Fidelibacterota bacterium | reverse complement strand
CGGTGGAAAAGCTTTTATACTTGGTATTGGAGGAAAAGAATCGGACCACGCTCAGATGGCGGCTTAGGGGATTCACGGAAATACAGTCGGGAAGCTGCCATGCCGCCGGACACACTACATGAGGCACTACCATTAATTAAAGCACAGGCCATTCAACTTTAAACATTTCTTCAACCTCTTCAAAATCGAGGATACCATCGTCATCAGTGTCAGTGTCATCAGGATTAAGCCGCAATTCAATTTCTAACCCATTGGGGATACCATCGCCATCGTTGTCTTCAAAATACACGTCCAACGGCAAGGCTTTTTTAGTATAAGCATAAATCTGGAATAACTCGCTTAGATCGACATTCGCTACGTTATTGATGGCCTGCTCAACATCTTTATAGGTGTAAGCTTTGCCGGAACCGCCAAATCTTGTGTACAGCCAACGGATAGCATCACAAAGGTCATGTTCTCCATGTGTAGCTTCAAGAATACGCTGGTTGGCATAAAATGCCCACAATGTAGACTTAAAATATTCGATAAAATGATCGCGCCCCTGCATTAGAGGCTTATCTTGGGAAGTTTGTAAGTAATGCCTTTTATAAAACTCATACATTTGTTGAAAACGCTGGTACACCTTAATTGGTCCAAAAGCTTCGTATAACATCTTTTCCTGGAGGTAACCAGCCACACCTCCTCGTACTAACCAATCCGGCTGACGAGGACTGAGGACGAAATAGGTGGTCCCCTTAAACCAAGCCCGCACCAGTGCATGAGGAAAATGGTAATATGTCACATCAGGCTCATCTATCGTGGTGCGCCCGATTTTGAAGGTTCCCAGCTTCCAAGGCGAAAACCGGAAACTAGGGAGTCCTGTACTCCAATCCATTGTACGATTATGTTGCCAAAAATAGCTATAAAGTCCGGGTTGATAGTAAGTGGGCATCCAATCATCTTGCCAATTGTTATTAGCAATAAAAGTACAAAACGGATATAAACTGCCTACTTCTCGGCACATAAATTCAAAAAAGCGTTTCCCCAGTTCAGCCTGTTGTTTAAATAAATAAGACCCTCCATAAGTAGGGTGCATAGAAGGATATGCAAAGATGAGTCGACCGCAGGCAGTTTCCACTTCTACAATGTCACGATCGGATCCAACAGCAAAAGCCATTGGTACGAAGTTATAAGCCGGATCATCGTTATCACCATACATGCTATTTAATCTGCCTAAATCGAATACAAATGACTCATCCATCTTTTTTGGCGAAACTACTGTAACAGCTTTCCACTTCGGAGGCAGTTCGAAAGTAAGTTCAACGAACTTAATCTGCTCATGGTGCGCAGGGCGCAGCAAGAGCGTCTCCAGATATCCTACCACTATAGGAACAGCTATATCATAACGTATGATAATGCGGTTATTGTTGCGGGTATAAATGGTATATCGCCGATATCGAGGACGTATTGGCACTAAAGTAAAACGGGCCATAGAATATGTTGGACCAGAAACTTTTAGTTCCTGTCCACCAGTTGTAAATGCATGAATGTCCTTAACCAACCAGGTGTATGCATCACGGCGCGTCCTCATATTGAACGAGGTCATCGGACTGATGATAAAATCGATCGCCTCTTGAGTAATGCCGCTAATTTCCAATGTTACACTCGGAGTTGCGAATGGCCGCGGATAAACGATTTTGTACTTCAGCTCTAAAGGTTGCGCTCCCACAAAAATGACAGTTGCGTAACTTATTGCCAAGCACAAGAAATATCGGATAACGGTCATTATCCATACACCTCCTTTACATTCCCAAAAAATAATAACTCTCTTTATCACTTTCGGCCAACTTTATGGAAAGAAGCTCTGAGCTGCTGGAAAGTTGTCAATTATGAATTATGGAATTCTTCTCTTCTATTAAAAATTCTTAACCCTTGACAAGTACCGCACGAGCATGGGCCAGGGCCCGGGAGATGGCATCGGGGAGCTTATCCGCGTGGGGGCCGCCGCCCTGGGCGAAGTTGGGCCGGCCACCGCCCCTCCCGCCCACGGCCTCCGCCGCGATCCGCACCAGGTCGCCCGCGGAGAGGGGCGCATCCACCACCTTGGCGACGAGCACCGCGCGGCCGTTAGCCTCCGTCCCCAGGATCACCGCGCACCTCCCCAGGCGCTCCGCCAGCCTGTCCACCAGCGCCTTAGCCCGCTCGGGGCCGCCCTGCACCACCGCCCCAAGGAGCTTCACCCCATTCACCTCCTCGGCCTTCGCCAGGAGGGAATCCGCCAGGGAGAGGGCTCGCTCCTCCTCCAGGCGCTTCAGTTCCGCCCGGAGCTTCTTCATCTCGGAGAGCGTTCGCTCCAGGGCGGGGACGAGCTCCTGAACCGGAGCCTCGAGGAGCTCCGCCGCCCGCTTCAGCTCGCGCCTCAACGCCGCGAAGTGGTCCCTCGCCCTGAGCCCCACCAGGGCCCGGATGCGGCGCGTCCCCGCCGCTACCCCCTCCTCGGAGAGGATCACGAAGAGCCCGATCTCCCCCGTGCGGCGCACGTGGCATCCGCCGCACAGTTCCTTTGATACCCCGGGGACCTCCACCACCCGCACCTTCTCCTTCCCCCGGTACTCCTCCTCGAAGTGGGCGATGGCCCCGTAACGCTTGGCCTCGTCCAGGGACATCTCGTGGAAGGCGAGCGCGATATCCGCCACCACCGCCGCGTTCACCGTCCGCTCCACCGCCTCGAGCTCCTCGGGGCTCAGGGGGGCGAAGTGGGTGAAGTCGAAGCGGAACTCCTCCGGCCCCACCCAGGAGCCGGCCTGGATCACGTGCTCCCCCAGGTGCTTCCGCAGGGCGGCGTGGAGCAGGTGGGTCGCGGTATGGGCCCGCTCGATCCCCCGGCGCCTCTCCCCATCCACGGCCAGGCGGCACCTGTCACCTGACCGGAACTCCCCCGAGGCCACCCGCACCGCGTGGAGGAAGGCCCCGTCGACCTTCTGGACGTCGGTCACCTCGGCCTTCCCCGGGCGGGAGAGGTTCTCGATCCAGCCGGTATCGGCGATCTCGCCCCCTGCCTCGGCGTAGAAGGGAGTCTCGGGGAAGACGAACCTCCATTCCCCCTCCCCGGCAGCATCGCGGCTTTCGCCCCCCGGGTCGAGGATCACCGTGAGCTCCGCCTCGAGCTCGAGCTCCGTATAGCCCCGGAAGCGGGTGGGCGTAAGGGCGCGAGGATCCTTGACCACGAACTTTGCCTCGTAGGCCGCCACCTTTCGGGAGCGGTCCCGCTGCGCCTCCATCTCGCGTTCGAACCCCTCCCGGTCCACGGAGATCCCCCGCTCCCGGGCGATCTCCTCGGTGAGCTCCACCGGGAAACCGTAGGTGTCGTAGAGTTCGAAGACTACCTTCCCGGGGAGGACGTCCCCCTCCCTCAGCTTCGCCAGGGCCCGCTCCAGCAGGGTCTCCCCCGCCCGCAACGTCCTCCGGAACGCCTTCTCCTCCTGGGAGAGTACCTCCTCCACGAGGCGCCTCCGCTCCACGATCTCGGGGTAGACATCCCCCAACGTAGCCACCACCGGCTCCACCAGACGGACCAGGATCCCCTCGGGTAGCTCCAGCCGGTCCGCTGCCCGCACTGCCCGGCGCAACACCCGCCGTAGCACATATCCCTGCTTCTCGTTCCCGGGGAGGACCCCGTCGGCGATGAGGAACACCAGGGCCCGGATGTGATCCGCGACGAGGTTCCGCAGGCTCTCGTAACCCGTCACGTGCAACGCGTCACGTGTCACCAACGCCTCGATCTCCTCACAGATGGGGCGGAAGAGGTCGGTGTCGAAGTCGGACATCACCCCCTCCAGCACCGCGGTGGTGCGCTCGAGGCCCATCCCCGTGTCGATGTTCTTGCGGGCGAGCTCCCGCAACGTCCCGTCGGGTTGGGCATCGTATTGCATGAACACGAGGTTCCAGATCTCCGAGAACCGGGCACAATCACACGCGGGGCCTTTGCAATCAGGGCCGCAGGCGTACTCCTCCCCCCAGTCCCAGAAGATCTCCGTGTCGGGCCCACAGGGACCCCGTCCGCCCACCGGCCCCCACCAGTTATGCTCTTTGGAGAGGCGAACGATCCTCTCGGGGGGGATCCCGATGGCATCGCGCCAGATGGCGTATGCCTCGTCGTCCTCCTCGTAAACCGAGACCCATAGGCGCTCCCCGGGAAGCTCGAGCACCTGGGTGAGGAACTCCCAGGCCAGCTTTATCGCGCCCTCCTTGAAGTAATCCCCGAAGGAGAAATTCCCCAACATCTCGAAGAATGTGTGGTGATAGGCGGTGGTCCCCACGCGTTCGATATCGGTGGTGCGGAAACACTTCTGGCATGTGGTGACACGGGGATATTTCGGGGGAACCTTTCCCCAGAAGATGTCCTTGAATTGGACCATGCCCGCGGAGGTGAAGAGGAGCGTGGGGTCGTCGGGAACCAAGGACGAGGAGGGAAGGACCACGTGGTCCTTGCTCTCAAAGAACTCGAGAAATGCCCGCCTGAGCTCGCGCGAATCCATAATCGAGGAAGATTTTAGCGGAACACCACGCCCTTCCACAGCCCATCCACTGATGGGGCCATCCCCTTCAACGGCCATCGGGGGACGGGGATCCTCCGATGATGCGGGGAAAAGTATCGTTCCCGTGCGGCATGATCAACACGGAGAAGCTGGCGCCGAACGCCGCCCGCGCCAGCCCCAGAGCCTCTTCCACCGAGGAGACGGGTTCTATCCCCAGCGCCCGGGCCTCCTCCGGGGGGAGGGACGAGAGGAGGAGGTGCCTGATGCCCCGTTCCCGATCCAAGGCGAAGAAGTAGGCCTTGTGGCCCCCGATCCTGAACCCCTCTGCCCGCATGATCTCCAGGATGCCCCTCAGATCGTGGGCGCGTTTCCCCCAGTCGGCGAATACGGGGTGTCCGATCCCATCGCGGCACTCGGCCACGAGGAGGATGAGGCCTCCGTCCCTCGTG
Organism: Fidelibacterota bacterium; assembly: GCA_024277405.1. Classification (GTDB taxonomy): domain Bacteria; phylum Bipolaricaulota; class Bipolaricaulia; order Bipolaricaulales; family Bipolaricaulaceae; genus UBA3571. Next base: position 2,913 of record JAJRVI010000094.1, on the reverse strand, counting down.
GCCCGGGCGGCGTTGAAGACGGCCTTGTGGGCCTGGTAGAGATCGATATCCCTGGGATATCCCCCGGGTGACGTGATCACGAGGTCCGCCCTTTCGGGTACCTCCACCTGGAAGATCCGATCCCAAAAGGAGGCCCCGGCCCGGTGAGCCTCTGACACCTTTCCGACGAAGAACTTCACGGGCCTCCCATCGCCCGAGATGACCGCGTCCACCATGGCCCGGACGCCCACCAGCTCGGCGGCCTCCCGCATCTCCCGGTGGATGGGGTTCTCCTCATAGACGCAGGCGTAGGCCTTGGGATCGGTGATCCGCTCGTGGTTGCGGCGGGTCGTCTCCGCTCCCGCGACCCCGGGGAGGATCATCTTCGGCCCCCCGGAATACCCCGCGAAGTAATGCATCCCGATGTGGCCGATGGTGATGATGTGGTCCGCCTCCAGGACCACCGGGTTCACCTCGATGGGGGTGCCCAAGGAGCTCGTTCCCACCCGCACGAGATCCCCCTCGGCGTCGTGGACCACTACCCTGAAGAGCCGTCGGAAATCCCCCAGGATCCACGCGAGCTCGTCCGGCCGGCTGGGACGGTGGGTGCCGGTGGCCACCACCACCGTCACGTCGCGAGGGGAGACCGCCGGCGAAAGGCGCTCCCACGCCGCCCGTAGGATCTCCCGAGTGGGGACCCTGCGGGTGTGGTCGGGGACCACGAAGACGACGCGACCTCCTTTTCCGATGAGCTCGTGGAGCGGCGCCTCGAACCCAATCGGTCTCCTCCAGGCCTCGGAAAAGGCCTCGGCGAATTGGGGGACTGGGCAGGGGTTCGGCTCCAAAATCCCGAGGATGTTCTCCTCCGGGACCGGGAAGACCACCGACCCCTCCCCGTAGCGGAGGGAAAGGTCCATCCCCTACGGCTCCGGCAGGGGCGGCGTTCCCTCCACCAGGGTGAGCTTCAGGGTGAGGTTCCCGAGCTCCAACTCGAGGGAGATGTACCCACCGATAAACTCAACGCCCTCCAGGGAGAAGTCCATGGGGCCGGCTCGCGAGAAGGCCGCGGCTTCGGGGATACGGAACGCGGCCCCCGCTGCGATCCCCAACGCCCCGAGGGATCCGGAGAGGACGAGCTCCTGGCGCATAAAAGATGTCCCCTTCAGGACCGATGTCGCCGTGAGCTCCCATTCCGCGAACCCGAAACTCAGGGAGAGGGTGTTAACCGGGGCGATGGGATGGCTGAGGGAAATAAAAGTGCTCCAGGACCCGGAAAACCCGAGGGAAAGGCCCACGACGCCCGTGAAAACCAGGAACGCCGCTGTAAGCACCCCTCTTCTCATCCATCTCCTCCTTCGACCAGCGTTTCCAGGACCACCCTGATAAACCGACCTTATCATACTTCGGGCACCGCCTCCCGCCTAGAGCCGAGCCACATCCGCCACGGTGTCGGCGGCGGGGCGGTGGAACATCCCCGCCCTTCCGCTCGCCCCTCTTGGGGGTAACCTATCTGAGGGGGGTTCACCACAATGGTGACCATCATCCGGAGATGGGAGGGGGTGGAGCGAGGACGGTGACCTGGGGGAAGTCATTGACCACAGGGTTGGTGTTGGCGTCTATGCTGCTGCAGGCACGGCTTGCTTTAGCCCATGAAGCTGGAACCGCAAGAGTAGCCGATGAGACATTGACCCCTGGAATTGTATCCGTCATGGCAGAGGGAAGCTCCATCGCACAGGAGCCGTGCCCGGGCTATCGGTGCGGGCTGGCGTTGCTCTTCGCGGCGTTACCTCCGGAGATCGTAGTGTACGAGGAAGGAAAAGCCGAGACGCCGAACACACGCCTTATGGTCCCTCACTTCGAGGGCCTCGACATCATCACCGGCCATGAGATCAACGCTGAGGAGTTGGAGGGCAAACTTCTATTCTTGATCTTCGTCGACATCTACAATTTCGACTATGTCCATTACTGGCCTCCCCCAAGTTGCCGTCCGACGTAATCGCTGAAGAACGAGGATACTGGACCAAAAGAGCGCTTTCCGTGCTGCAAAAAGTCCATGAGACCTTCTCAGGCGCCGGGGTAGCAGTCCTGGGCGTGTTGAGAGGACCAGCCGGTTGGATAGAAGATAGAGCCAAGACCTTGGCGGAGGAGCTCGACCTTACCTTCCCCCTGATCCATGACGAAGGGCTCTGGATGGCACTGGGCGTCGAGACCTACTCCCACACGATCCTGGCCGCGGACAGGGAGGGAAGGGTCAGGTTCCAAGGGAGGTGGGACGATCCCATAATCTGTGGCCTCGAACTCGACTGTTCACATCTGATGCCGTATCTCTGCGGACACGCTCGGCCATGATGGATCATAGCTTATCGATGTCCGGGACGGTGCCGTCGGCGAGGCTCCCCCGCCCGGTGATATGAAGCGATTTTTTCATCATCCACTTCCACATCTTGTGAACCAAACTTGACAGCAGCGGGAGGACTCACCACAATAGTGGTTACCATCCGAAGATGTGAGGAGGTAATACAAGGATGGCAACTTGGAGGAAAATGTTAGTAGCCGGGCTTGCGGTGTTGGTAGGTGTGGTTCCCGCCCTTGCTCGGGTTGACACAGAAATTGGTGCTATAACCTGGCCATACCCCGAGAAACCGACGAGTTGGAACATTGCTTGCGGGACCGACTGTCGACGAGACAGGTGCACCGGGGAATGGCTTTGTACTTCCTGTATGTGTTCAAACAATTGCTATTCCTGTGTGATCGACCGATGTAAACGTTGGTGCGAATTTGAAAGGTGCAGCCCCTTGGCTTGTGCAACGGTATGTGGTGCTGCAGCGGCTGTTGCTTGCTTTGGTCCTACTAAGTGGTTCACCTTTAAAGTTTTCGGTCCTCTAGGCCCTATACTGGTCACTGCGGCTTGCGGGGCTGCCGGCGGAGCGGGAT
>JAJRVI010000093.1 GCA_024277405.1 Fidelibacterota bacterium | reverse complement strand
CTTCAGGAGATGGCTCCCGTGGGGCAGGCGGAGACGCAGGCCCGGCACCCACGGCAGGAGGCCTCGTCCACCACGGCCTTTCCGTCCCGGATCTCGATGGCGCCGAATGGACAGGCTTTGACGCACTCGCCGCAGCCCGCGCACTTCTCCGGATCCACGTGGGGCACCGCCGTGGGAGCCTCAGTGGCCCCGGGCCCGATGTTTGGGCCCCAACCCGGCCTCATGCCCTGACCCATGCCGCGGCCTCTGCCCCTCCCATAAGCCCCGCCACGGCCCGGACCGTGCCTCCTACCGCGCCCGAACCTTTGCTCCCCTCTCCTCTGCCACCATGGGCCGGTCCCGTCACTCCAGGGCATCCCACGCCTCCTCGAAAATGTGCATATGGCAATAATATGGTCGGTGTGTTGTGCTGCAAGCGCCGTTCATGGGGCCCCGGAGAAGCGGCCGTCGTCCCGGGTCCCGGGGAGGCGGCCGATGCGCGTCTCAAGCCAGCCCAAGCGGACGTCCTCGGGGGCGTCGAACTCGGGCACGTAAGGCTTGATGTCGAGGAGGGGTGTCCCGTCGAGGATATCCACGTCGGACACCCGGAGGACGTTTCCCTCGATCCCGAGGAGCCTGACCACCGAGATCCCGATGGGGTTGGGCCGCGCCGGGGCCCGGGTGGCGAAGACCCCGCGTTCTTCAGTGTCCATGAACGGGCGCACCTTAAGCCTCATGGGGCCGGCTCGGTGGAAATGGTAAAGGAGGATCACGTGGGAAAAGCCCTCGAGGTCCGAGAGCCCCTCCGCGTATTCCGGGAAGACCTCGATGTACCCCCGGATCCCCCGGGCCGCCCGGGGCTGGATCGGCGTCCCCACCGGTTCCCGGAACGGGGTATGGATCACCCCGATGGGCTCATAGACGATCTTTTCCCGCTCCGACATCATGAGGTAGTGTACCCCTGTGGAAGCAGCGAGGAAAACGCGCGGGGTCTACGTGCTCGTTGTGGAGGTGGAGGAGCCCATCGAGGTCGCGGTGGGGAAGCTCAGAAGGATCCGTTTTGAGCCCGGCGTCTACGCCTATGTGGGCTCGGCCCGGGGGCCCGGAGGGATCGAAGCTCGGGTGGGCCGCCACCTCCGCCGAGGGAAGAGGCTCCGCTGGCACATCGACTACCTCCTTGACCACCCCGAGGCGCGGATATCCGACGTTTATGTCAAGGAGACCGCCGAGCCGCTGGAATGCCGGGTGGCGCAAGCCCTGGCCACCGGGTTCGAGGTGATAAAGGGTTTCGGGGCGAGCGACTGCGGCTGCCCGGGTCACCTCTTCCGCTGCGGATCTCAAAGGCTGGAGAGGATCCTCGGGAGTCTCGGGTTCGGGTCTTTTGCAGGTTCAGGAGGCCGTGGTCCCGGGGCGGCGTAGGAGAAAGCGGTTGCCGCGGTACTCGATTTGAACCAGCTTTCCCTCCGAAAGGAGTCGCTCCACCACCAACCAATCGGCCCCGTCCCGGGAAAGGAGCGCCCGCACCGCGTCCTCACGCATGGGATGGACCGCGGTGATCGAGAGGAGATCGGCCTCCGCGTCGCCGCTCACCGCGAAGGCATCGCCCTCGTAGCCCATGAGGAGCTCCACATGGGGAAGCCTCTCGGCGAATATCTCGTGCGTCTCCAAAAGGGCCCCTTCCTCCGGCGGCATCACCCACGCCTCGGCAGGCGGCCTGGTGGGGACCGCGATGTAGGCGACTTCAGGCCTGACCTCCCCCAGGAAGGCGGCGATGGCGGAAAGCTCCTCCCGGGAGTCGTTCAGGCTCTTGACGAGCATCGTCTCGGTGGCGAGTGTCCCCTGGAATTTGAGGGCGAACGCGCGGATCCCCTCCAGGATCGCGGGGAGGGAGAGGCCCTTGTGGGGCCGGTTCACCCTCTTCCAGATATCTTCAGTAACGGCGTCCACCTTCAGGGAGACCCAATCCGCCAGGGAGAGCTCCTCCCGCACCTCCTCCCGGAAGACCAGGGAGGCGTTGGTGATCACGGCGATGGGGATCCCCAAATCCTCCAGGGCGGCGATCTCCCGCCCGAGGTTTTCGTCCAGGGTGGGCTCGCCGTCGGGGACGAAAGTCAAACAGTCCACAGGCTCGTCGCGCTCCCGCAGCTCCGCCACCCGGGCGCGCACCGCCTGGACGAGCTCCTCCGGGTCATAGAAGCCCCGGCGCTCGGCCTCTGTCTTCTTGGTGCGGCCGAGCTGGCAGTAGACGCAGGAGTAAGAACAGACCTTGGGCGGGATGTTGTTTATCCCCAAAGACCTCCCCAGCCTGCGGGAAGGTACAGGTCCGAACACAAGGGCTGCTTCGGCTTCTCGATTCCGTTGTTCCATTTCGTGTACCACCTTACCATGGGTTCAGCACCGCAAAAAGAGGAAAGGAGGGGACAATGACCCAACGCGCGCTCCTTTTTGTGTTCATGGCTTTTAAGTTGACTTTGGGGGGAACTTCGGAAGGGGTTCTCTTGGAGGCCACCGGGCTATGGGCAATAGACGGCGACACGTTCGTGGTGGAGAGTTCGGGAGAGAGGTTCGAGATCAGGCTTATGGGCGTGGACGCTCAGGAGAGGAAGGGCTGCCTTGGGAGAGAAGCATTTGAGGTGGCACAAGAGTTCATCACCCAACGGATATGGCTTGAGCTCGACCACGGAGATGGTCGGGACCGTCGTGACCGAGATGGTCGAGTCTTGGCACACGTTTTCTTGGGACCAGAGCAAACGTCCTCCGCATGCCTCGCCACGCGCCTCGTCCGGTTAGGACTTGCCAAGCTGGATATCCGCGAGGCTCGCGACACCTGGCCTCCGGATCACCTCGATATTCGATACATCCACTGGATATTGGATTCCCAGATCGAGGCTGCCCTTGAGCGGCGGGGTTGGTGGGGTAAATGCGATCCGTTCGCCAGCTCTGACCTTGCGATCGCCGCGATAAAGTACTGGGGCGGCGATGAAGTCGTGTACATCGTGAACCGCGATGAGGCCCCCGTTGATCTGGCCGCGGGATGGACGCTAACCAGCGATCCTCCGCGAACCCAAACCCTTCCCTTCGGTCGCTTCGTGCAGGAGCTTCTGTTACCCCCGGGTTGGATCTTACGCGTCCATACCGGGCCCATCGCCACAGGGCGGGGAGGCGAGGTTCTGGTGGGGGAGGGGGTCATCGATTGGTACTGGACCGGGAGCAAGATCTGGCGCAATGAGGGCGATGAGGCGCGACTGTTATGCGGAGACGAGCTGGTCCATGTTTTCATTTATCCCGCCGATGATTAGCTAAAAAGACCCTCGATCGCCTCATACCCCTCCGCCCGGTCTGGCCGGCGATCCCCGCTTCGATACCCTACGAGTAATTTGACCCCCT
>JAJRVI010000092.1 GCA_024277405.1 Fidelibacterota bacterium | reverse complement strand
TCGAGGCCGTAGCCCTCGGATTGCCACAGCTTGACGACCACCGGTCCGGCCCACGCGGCTACGGAGAAGCCGAAGGCCAACACCAAGAACCACACCCAGATGCGTTTGGACATAGGCACTCACCCTCCCGCTGAAGTTTGTAGTTTTTCTAGGTTCGCTCGACGGGGCGTTCCGTTCCCTCCGCGGCACCACCTCCTTCCGGGCCCAATCGTTGTTTTCGGCATCCACAGGACTCCCGCACCACGAGCTCCCCCGGGATCAACAGGGGGTGTTCGGTCCGTTCCCCCTCCACCGCCTGGAGCAGGCGCTTCACCGCCCAGTAGCCGAGCCAGTACTCGTGCAGGTCCACGGTGGTGAGGGAGGGGATGAAATGGCGCGCGAGGTCGGTGTTGTTGACGCAGACCACGGCCACGTCATCCGGGACCTCGAGGCCCCGGTCCCGGAGGGCACGGATGGCCCCCACGGCCTGGACATCGCTCCCGGCGAAGACGGCGGTGAACTCGTGCCGGGGAGCCAGCCGGTAAACCACCTCGTAGGCCGCGGTCTCGACGAGCTCCGACTGCCAGACGAGCTCCTCTCGATACGGTATGCCCGCTTCCTCCAGGGCCGCCCGATAGCCCCGGAGGCGGTCGATGCAGAAGGTGAACCGTGCCGGTCCGTTGAGGAAGACGATCCGCCGGTGTCCGCACCGGATGAGGTGCTGCACCCCGATGCGGCTCACCTCCACGTTATCGTTGTCCACGTATACGGCCTCCTCTAAAGGATGGCCTATGAAGACGTAGGGGATCCGGTGCCGTTTCAGGTCCTTAAGGTAGGGGGAGGCGACGGTGGGGTTGGTGATGAGGAGCCCGTCGACGCTGCGCCCCCGCACCACGTCGCGGATGCGTTCCACCGCCTCCTCCTCCGACTCGGCGATGTGGAGCGAGAGGTTGTAGCCGGCCTCCAGGGCGGCCCGGTGCATCCCCCGGATGAGCTGGGAGAAGAAGCCGGCGGAGGCGAACAGGTGCTCGAGGGAGATGGGGGTTATCAATCCCAGGTTGCGGGTCCTCCCGTGGGCCAGGTTCCGCGCCAGCAGATGGGGATGGTAACCGAGCTCCTCGGCGGCTCGCAGGACCCTGAGGCGCGTCTCCTCGCTCACGTTGGGCTTCCCGTTCAGCGCTAATGAAGCGGTTGAAACTGACACGCCCGCTCTTTTTGCAACATCCCGTATGGTTGGGGACCTGCTCATTCGAACCGGTTCGATTCTAAAAGGGACCACGGATGTTGTCAAGGCCCGGGGTTATGCAATCAGCGTCGGGGTGCGTTTCGGAAGGGTGATCCTAGGGGATTCACCCGTCTTTTTCCGGAGTGTTCCAATGGGCACCCTGGCGGGAGCGGAGGATCGTCCCCTCTCACACCTACAGATCCTCGAGGAGCTCGAGGAAGCGCAGGGAGGCCTCGAGCTCCGCGACGAGGGCTTCCCTCCACCCCGGCCCCTTTCGCGGGTCGAAGGGGTTGGGCCCGGGCGCGGTGCACTCCACTATCACCGGCCCCCGATACCCCGTCCTTCTCAACGCGCGAAAGATGGGAACAAAGGGGATATGTCCCCTGCCCAGGCCCCGGCGATTGGAGTCGGCCACGTGGAATAGGATGAGGTATTCCTGCGCTTCCCATATCGCAGATATCAGATCCCCCTCTTCGATGTTCATGTGGTAGGTATCGAGGAGGATGCCCACCGCGGGCGAGTCAAGCCGCTCCAGGAACCTCTTTATCCGGTCCACGGTGTTCAGGAGATGGGACTCGTAACGGTTCAGGGTCTCCAGAGCGACCTTAATGCCGAGGCGGTGCGCTTTTTCGGCGATCCTAGCAACTCCTTCCAAGAAAAGGGCTTCCTCCTCCTGCAGCGACGCGATGGGCCTCACCCGGCCCACGGCCCCATGACAGGTCACCACCAGGGCCCCGATCTCGGCGGCGAAGTCCAGGAGGCGCAGGTAGTACTCAAGGGCGTCGCCTCTGATGCGGGGATCGGGATGGGCCAAGTCCACGTTGAGGGGGGTGAGGGAGAAGACCTTTAGGCCGTGGTCACCCAGGAGATCCCGGACCTCATGGGGCTTGTATCTCCCGTAATCCCCCAACAGTTCGACCCCATCGAAGCCCAGACGTGCAACGCGTTCGAAGACGGAGGGCAGCGATTCGTCGCCGAAGATCCAGGTGCAAACTCCGTGGGGTCTCACACGCTTTGGGTACCCAGGGAGGGGTCTATCTCGGCCAACTTCACCGGACGCCCCTCCTCATAGGACCTCTTGGCCGCGTACCCCATCACCACGGGAACCTTCCCATCGTGCCCGGTCACGGGGGGTTCCTTCCCCTCCCGCACTGCCTCCACGAAGGCCTCCAGTTCAGCGATGTAGGCCTCCCGGTAGCGCTCCACGAAGAAGTGATGCAGCGGGGGGGAGTGATAACCATCCCCATCGACGCGGACGGCGGTATGGGGGCGGGGGTTCTCGGCGAAGAGGGCGCCCTTCTCGCCCAAGACCTCGACGCGTTGGTCGTAGCCATATGTGGCCTGGCGACAGTTGGTAATCACCCCCAGCGCCCCGCTCGCGAACCTCAGGGTCACCGCCGCGGTGTCCACGTCTCCCGCGTTCCCGATCTCCGGATCCACGAGGACTGACCCCGCGGCATACACCTCCTCCACCTCCCCCAGGAGGAAGCGGGCCATGTCGAAATCGTGGATGGTCATATCGAGGAAAATCCCACCGGAAACCTTGATGTAGGCAAGCGGCGGTGGAGCGGGGTCGTAGCTGGTGATCTTGAGGAGCCAAGGTTTCCCGATGGCCCCCTGGGCGAGGAGCTCCTTGAGGCGCCGGAAGTTGGGATCGAAACGGCGGTTGAACCCCACCTGGAGGATCACCCCCGCTCCCTCCACGGCGGCGAGGGCGGAATCGATCTCCGCGAGATCCAGCGCCAGGGGCTTTTCACAGAAGATATGCTTCCCGGCGGCCGCGGCGGCTTGGATGATCTCCGCGTGGGTGTCGGTGCTCGTACATATGAGGACCGCGTCGACCGTTTCGTCCTCCAGGATCGGGCGGTAGTCCGCCAAGGCCCTAGGGATACCAAGATCCTCGGCGCAACGGTGTGCTGCCTCCTCCACGATATCGGCCACCGCCACCACCTCGGCATCGTGGACGTAGCGGACGATGTTCTCCGCGTGCAAGCGGCCGATCCTCCCCGCTCCGATGATCCCCACCTTGATGGCCATCCTTCACTCCTTCGGCTCACGATATCCGGACCGGATGATCTCTATGATCTCCTCGGCCGAGACCTCATCTTTGCGGAACTCGGCCACTTTGTGGCCGTGCTCCAGAATGGTGAAGCGATCGGCCACGGAGTAGACGTGATAAATGTTGTGGGTGATGAAGATGATGGAGAGCCCTCTTTCCTTTGCTTCGAGGATGTAATCGAGCACCTTGTGGGTCTCCCGCACCGAGAGGGCGGAGGTGGGCTCGTCGAGGATGAGGAGCTTCGCCCCGAAGTGCACCGCCCGGCCGATGGCCACGGATTGCCGTTCGCCACCGGAGAGGACCGCCACGGGCTCGTCGGGGGAACGGACTTTGATACCGATCTCGGAGAGTACCTCGCGTACCGTCATGTCCATGCGACGCTTGTCCAGAAACCGGAGCGGTCCCATCCTAACCACCGGCTCGCGGCCGAGGAAGAAGTTCCGAGAGATGCTCATCAGGGGGATTAGGGCCAGGTCTTGGTAGACGGTCTCTATCCCGAGGTCCCGGGCTTCCTTCGGGGAACGGATGTCCACTCGCCGTCCCTCGAAGTAGATCTCGCCGGTGTCCGGGGGGAAGACGCCGGTGAGGATCTTGATCAAGGTGGATTTCCCGGCACCGTTGTCCCCCACGAGCCCCATCACTTCCTGGTATCCCACCTCGAAGTCCACGTCCTTCAGGGCCTGGACGGTGCCGAAGCTCTTGGAGATGTTCACCATCCTGACCAAGGGCTCGCGGCCGCTCATTTGAGAGCCCACCTCCTCAGGTTGGTGTTGACGATCACCGCCACCACCACGATCAGCCCCACGAACGCTTGATACCAATAAGCCGGCGCTCCAGCCTGCACCAGCCCGGATCGCACCATTCCCACGAGCAACACGCCGAACAGGGTCCCGATGAGGTTGCCAGCACCTCCCGTCAGCAACGTGCCCCCGATCACCGCGGCCGCGATCGCCTCCAGTTCGAGGCCAAGGCCGCGCATGGGGTCGACGGAGAGGAATCGGGAAAACTGGATGCACCCCGCGAGGCCGGCGAGCACCGCCGAGATGACGAAGTTGATGAGCTTCACTTTGTCGGTGGCGACGCCGAGGACCCGCGCCGCTTCCCGATTCCCCCCCGTGGCGTAAACGGCGTTACCGTAGCGGGTCCGCACGAGAACCAGGTTCAAGAGTAGCATAATTCCCAAGAACCACAGGGCAGAAGTGCGGAACTGTCCCGCGAAGCGGCCGTTGAGGGCGAAGAACATGAGGGGCATTTCCCGGGGGAAGTAGGAGATGGGGAACCCCCCGGTCACGGCGAGGAGGATCCCCCGCCAGAACATCATCGCCCCCAGCGTGGTGATGAAGGAGGGGATGCGGGTCCGTGTCACGATGATCCCGTTCAAGAGCCCTATGCCCGCCGAGGTCAACAGGGCCAGTACCCAGCCGGCAAAGTGCGGCCAGCCGGCCTTGGATGTCATGGCGAAGATCATCGCGGCCACCCCGAGGACCGAGCCCACGGAGAGGTCGAACTCCCCGGAGATCATGAGGAAGGTGATGCCCGCGGACACGATCCCCAGCTCTGCGGCCACCGTGAGGATGCTCGCCATGGAATCGGCGGTGAGGAAACGGGTCGCGGTGAAGGAGAAACCGATGAAGACGATGACCGTTCCCGCGAAGGCCCCGAATTCGGGGTGCTGTCTCAACCAGAGGGCGAAAAGATGGAAAAAGCGGGGAGGGCTTTTCACACTCCCCGCCGCGGTTTTTTGGCCCATCCTGGATTACCAGTAGCCCTGCTTGATGAGCTCCTCTACCTTGGCCACGTTGGTGGAGTCCACGAAGCCCGGGCCGGTGAGGATATCGTTAGCGGGGAGGAAGCCGTACTTGTTGTAGAGGTAGAGCCAAACGATGGGGAGGTAGCCCTGCAGGTACTGCTGCTGGGTGACAGTGAACAGCGCGATCCCTTCCTCGATGGCCTTCAGGGTGACCTCATCGAGGTCGAAGCACCCCAGCATGACCTTCCCTGCCAGGCCCTGCTCCTTGAGGAAAGTCACCGTGGGCAGCGTCCCGATAGGACCGAGCGTGAAGATGGCATCGGTATCCGGGTTCTTGGCGAAGTAGCCCCGGATGATGTCCACGGCCTTGGTGGGATCGGTGCCAATGGCGAGCTTCTCCGCGGGGACACCGGCGGCGGTCATCACCTCGATGAAGCCCTTGGCGCGCAGCTCCAGACCCACGTGGCCCACCTCGTGGATGAAGACCACGGCCCTGGTGGGCTTGCGCACCGCGAGCATCCTCTCCGCGGCCTTGCGGCCGGAGAGGTACTCGTCACCGCCCACGTAGAAGAGGTAGGGGATCCGCTCGCCAGCCGGCCGCGGGTCGGGCACGTTGATGGCGATCACGGGGATCCCCAGCTCGATGGCCCGGCGCAGGGGTTCGTCCAGGGCGGCGGGATCGGTGATGGTGCACGCGATACCGTCGGGGCGCGCGGCGATGGCGCTATTGAGCATGTCCACTAACTCCGTGATGGAATAGACGGCGGGACCGAGGTAGGTTGCCTTGACGGTATCCCCGGTTCCCTTGGACAACATTTCCGCGGCATCCTGCATGCCTTTCATGACCACGCCCCAGAACGGGTCACCGGGCCCGCCGTGGGAAACGATGTAGAAGGTGTACTCTTCGGCCGTAACCATACCACCCAAGAACAATGCTGCCAGCCCTACCAACAGGAGCTTCCGCACAAGGATCACCCTCCTTTCGGCTTAGTAAAACTTTGGAAAAAGCTCTCGCCTCCTTTTATCCCCCCTTCCTTTCAAACGGTTGCGAAATTTATTATGGGTGGAATCCCTCGTTGTTGTCAAGTCTAAAAGGAAAAAATGCCCTTGCAATGGCGCGCCCTCGATACGGGGCGTCCCAAAGTGGGGGTAAGATCGTGTCCGATGGTGTTTCAGATGGTGGCGGTGCCGAGGCCTGTTTCGGCGGGGGTCCTCCTCACCTATAAGTGCAGTGGGGCGTGTCGGCATTGTATGTACGCATGCTCCCCACGATGGCCGGCTGATTGGATCGCGGTCGACGATGCGGAACGGGTCCTCGAGGGCCTCGCCTCCTCCATGAGGGGCCGCTATCCGCCCGACGCCCCGGTAGGGGTGAACTCAGGCCTTCACTTCACCGGTGGCGAACCCTTCCTTAACTTCGAGCTCCTCCTCGGGCTCGTGGGGATCGCCGCCGACCTCGGGATCCCCGGGATATTCGTGGAGACGAACGCCTCCTGGTGCGTGACCGATGCCGTGGTCCGGGACCGACTCCGGGCCCTCAGGGGTGCCGGTCTCCGGGGGATCCTCATCAGCGTGAACCCGTTCCTCCTCGAGCATGTCCCCTTCGAGCGGACGAAGCGGGCGGTGCGGATCGCCCTGGAGGTCTTCGGCCCCCGGAACGTCCTCGTCTACCAGGCGCCCTTCTACGAGGAGCTCTCCCGGCTGGGGATCGAGGGGACCCTCCCGCTGGAGGAATACCTCAAGGAGGGTTACGGCCTCGCCTGCGCCGAGCTCTTCCTGAGCGGCCGGGCGGCGTACAAGCTCGCGCACCTCTTCCCGAGATACCCAGCGCGGCGCTTCTTCGGTTCCTCGTGCCGCCGGGAGCTCATCCGCGATTGGCACGTACACGTGGACAACTACTGCAACTTCATCCCCGGCTTCTGCGCGGGGCTCTCCCTGGGGGACGCGCGGGATCTCACGGCGATCTGTGCGGGGATCGATCCGGCGGGATATCCGGTGCTGCGGGCACTCCTCGCCGACCTCGCGGAGCTCTACCGCCTCGGGGTGGCGCACGGCTACGTGGAGCGGGAGGAGGGATATATCTCCAGATGCCACCTATGTCTGGATATCCGGCGACACCTTGCGCGCCGCGGGGACTTCCCGGAGCTCGCCCCCCGCGCCTTCTACGAACACCTCGAGGACTGAATCGCTCCGGGGTCCGTAGACGTATCCATGTCGCCCTCCCGATCGGCCGCGTTGGGGTTCGACGGGTACAATGGGGAACCGATGCGGGCACAGGTATTGAAACGCCAGGCGCCGGCCGAGGAAGGTCCCTTGGTCCTACGGGATACGCCGACCCCGGAGCCGGGATCTGATGGGGTTTTAATAAAGATCTCCGCCTGCGGCGTCTGCCACACCGACCTCCATATCATGGAGGGGGACCTCCCCATGCGTAAGAGGCCCCTGATCCCCGGGCACGAGATCGTGGGGAGGGTGGAGGCCCTGGGCCCGGAGGTGACGGGGGTATCCGTGGGTGAGCGGGTGGGGGTGGCGTGGCTCCATCGGGCCTGCGGCACGTGTCGCTTCTGCAGGAGCGGCCGGGAGAACCTCTGCGAGAACGCCCTCTTCACCGGCTGGGACGTGGACGGGGGGTACGCTGAGTACACCGTGGCCCCGGCCGATTTCGTCTACCCCATCCCCGAGTGGATCGACGATGTGCACGCGGCGCCGCTTCTGTGTGCGGGGATCGTGGGTTACCGGGCCCTGAAGCTCGCCATCCGAGGGAGGGGGCCGGGGCGGCTGGGCCTCTACGGCTTCGGGGCCTCGGCCCACATCGCCATCCAGATCGCCCGGTATCTCGGCTGGGAGGTGTACGTCTTCACCCGGAGCCCCCAGAACAAGGCCCTGGCCCGGGAGCTGGGGGCCGTTTGGGTGGGGGAGGCCCACGATCGCCCCCCGGAACCCCTGGACGCCGCGGTGATCTACGCCCCCGCGGGCTGGATCGTCCCCGAGGCCCTGAAGTCCCTGGATAAAGGTGGGCGCCTCTCCCTGGCCGGGATCCACATGACCCCCATCCCCGAGATGCCCTACGGGCTCCTCTACCACGAACGGGAGCTGGTCTCGGTGGCCAACGCCACCCGCGAGGACGCCCGGGAGCTCTTGAGTTATGCCGCCGAGATCCCCATCGAGACAGAGGTGGAGGTCTTCCCCCTGGACGCCGCCAACGATGCCCTCCTGAGGCTCAAGCAGCGGATGGTCCGCGGCGCCGCGGTCCTCGTGGTATGATGGGCTTAGGGGTGATGTGCCATGCCCAGGGCCAAGCGGGCGCCGGTAGAGGAGCTTTTCCCGCCCCAGGGGCAGTGGACCGAGGTGGATTACTTTTCGCTTCCCGAGACCAATCGGTTACTGGAGCTTTCCGATGGGAGGTTGATCATGCCCCCCCATCCTACCCGCAGCCATCAAGAGGCGGTTAAGCGTTTAGCGTTCCGGTT
>JAJRVI010000091.1 GCA_024277405.1 Fidelibacterota bacterium | reverse complement strand
GGATCGAGCTCTCGGGGAAGCTGCCCGAGCTCGTCACCGCCAAGGACGCGATCCTGTACCTCATTGGAAAGCTCGGGGCCGACGGGGCCCTCTACCGCTCGGTGGAGTTCGCCGGTCCCCTGGTGGAGGCGATGCCCATCTCCGACCGTCTCGTCCTCTGCAACATGGTCGCGGAGATGGGGGCCAAGAACGGCTACATCGCCCCGGACGAGACCACCACCTCGTACCTCCGGGACCGGGGGGTGACCGATTTCGAGCCGATCTACCCCGATCCCGACGCGGAATACGAGAGCGTCCTGCGGTTCGACCTCTCGGGGCTCGAGCCCCAGGTGGCCCGTCCCCACAAGGTGGACAACGTGGTCCCCGTATCGGAGGTGGAGGGGGTGGAGGTGGATCAGGTGGTGCTCGGGACCTGCACCAACGGGCGGCTGGAGGACCTGCGGCTCGCGGCGGAGGTGATGGGGGGGCGTCCGGTGGCGGAGGGGGTGCGGATGCTGGTCATCCCCGCCTCCCGGGAGGTGTGGGTCCGGGCCGCGGAGGAGGGGCTGTTGGAGAGGTTCGTCGCCGCGGGAGCCCTGGTGCTCAACCCCGGGTGCGGCCCGTGCCTCGGGGCACATCAGGGGGTGCTCGCCCCGGGGGAGGTGTGCGTGTCCACCTCCAACCGGAACTTCAGGGGGCGGATGGGCTCCCCCGAGGCCGAGATCTACCTCGCCTCCCCGGCGGTGGCCGCCGCGGCCGCCGTCACCGGCCGGATAACCGATCCCCGTCGGCTCGACTGAGTCTATCCCCGGATCCCGGCGCACGCTTCCCTCACGAACCCCACGCGGGCCTCCGATACCGTTCGGTTCTCAAAATTTTTAAAAACTTGAAATCATTGGCGGAGACCGCTACAATGCGGGCGTCATGGGAGATTACAGCATGCAGGACCTGGCCCGGGCCTTCTCCGCCGTGGGCTCGGAGGAGAGGCTCAGGATCCTCAGCCTCCTCCTCAAGAACCCCCGGGTGGGTTGTGGGGAGCTGGCCGAGATCCTCGGCCTTTCCCAGCCCGCGGTCTCGTACCACCTCCGCGTCCTGGAGACGGCCGACCTCATCACCAAGGTCCGGGAAGGGCGCCGGCGCTGTATCTCCGTATCTCCGAAGCTCCGGGCCATCCTGCGCGACAACGTGATCCGCTGGCTCAGGGAACAGGAGGTGAACTGACGATGGAGGAGCGCGAGGTCATCGTCTACACCACGCCGAATTGCCCGTGGTGCGCCGCGGTGAAGCAATACCTGGAGGAGCGGGGGATCGCCTATACCGAGATCGACGTCTCGCGGGACCAAGAGGCGGCCATGGAGATGGTACGTAAGTCCGGTCAGATGGGAGTTCCGGTGGTGGAGATCGATGGCGAGATCGTCATCGGTTTCGACAAGGAGAGGCTCGATTACCTCCTGGGCCTCCACTGAAACGCCGCGTGCGCGGCGAAAGGAGATGGTGTGGCTTACATCACGGGAGAAGATCTAGAGTACATCCGCGGCGAGTTCCGCAAGCTCCCGCGGAAGGTGACGCTGAGGCTCTTCCGGGCGGAGGGCTCCCCCACCGGGGATCTCTTGGAGGAGCTCATGGGGGAGCTGGCCGCGATCGAACCCGAAAAGGTCTCGTTGGAGATCGCGGGGCCGGCGGAGGCGGAGGCCCTCGGGATCGAGAAGCTCCCCGCCCTGGTCCTACAGGGGGACGGCGAGGACTACGGCGTGCGCTTCTTCGGGATCCCCTCGGGGTACGAGTTCGCGTCGCTGCTCGAGGCGATCCAGGATGTGGCGGCGGGGCGGGCTGAGCTCGGGGAAGGGGTGGCGGGCACGATCGCCGGGGTAAAAGATCCTGTCCACATACAGGTGTTCGTCACCCCCACGTGCCCGTACTGTCCGTTTGCAGTGCGCGCCGCGCACAAGTTCGCTGTGGCCTCCCCCTACATCCGGGCCGATATGGTGATGGCGCCCGACTTCCCGGAGCTGTCCGAGCGTTACGAGGTGATGGCAGTCCCCACGGTGGTGATAAACGACACGGTCCGGTTCGAGGGCGCGATACCCGAGGAGGAGTTCGCCGCGAAGATCCTGGAGGCCCTCGGAGCCTAGGGCTATCCACCGGCAATCGTATCACGGCCGCGCTCCGGCGCGGCCCTTTATCGCACAGAGGCCCCGTGGTCCCGCATGATTTCCCCGGGAGTACCGCAGGCGCTATACTTGGGTGCTTTCACAAACGTTTGCGGAAGGGGGAAGAAGATGAAGGGATTGGTGCTTTCGGCGCAGTGGGAACCCCGCCAAGGGTACCAGGTCTCGGAGTTCGAGAGGAAAACCGGTAAGGCCATTGAAGGGGCCCAAATCTGGCGCAATCCCAAATTGGAGATCAAAGAGGTCCCCACCCCCAAGGCCGGTCCGGGCCAGCTTGTGCTGCGGGTGAAGGCCTGTGGGGTGTGTGGCTCGGACGTCCACTTCTACGAGACCGACCCCGACGGCTACATCCTCTACCCCGGGCTCACCAAGTTCCCCGTCATCATCGGCCACGAGTTCGCCGGGGAGGTGGCGGAGGTGGGGCCCGGGCCCGAGACCGCGAATTTCAAGGTGGGGGATCGGGTCACGGTGGAGGAGATGGTGTGGTGCGGCCACTGCCGCCCCTGCCGGGACGGCTTCCCCAACCACTGCGAAAACCTGGAGGAGATCGGGTTCACGATAGATGGGGCCATGGCCGAGTACATCGCCGTCCCCGCCAAGCTGTGCTGGAAGGTGGACGCCGTCTTCGAGCGCTATCCAGATGAGGAGACCGCCTGGGAGGTGGCCGCCACCACCGAGCCCACCTGCGTGGCATACAACGGGATCTTCGAGCGGGCCGGGGGATTCCGCCCCGGGGCGTACGTGGTGGTGTACGGCGCCGGGCCCATCGGCCTCGCGGCGATCCAGCTCTGCAAGGCCGCCGGCGCCGCGGTGGTGATCGCGTTCGAGGTCTCGGAAGTCCGGAAGAAGCTCGCCAAGGAGGTGGGGGCCGACTACGTCTATGATCCCCGGGAGGTAACTCCCTCCGAAGTGGTTATGGATATCACCCACGGCGAGGGGGCGGATCTCTCGGTGGAGGCCGCCGGCGCCCCGGAGGTGACGATCCCCGAGATGGAGAAAACCCTGGCCATAAACGGGAAGATCACCGTGATCGGCCGAGCCGCCAAACGGGTTCCCATGTTCCTGGAGCGGTTCCAGGTGCGGAGGGCCCAGGTCTTCGGCGCCCAAGGGCACTCAGGGCACGGGATCTTCCCCTCCGTGATCCGCATGATGGGCGCGGGCCTCATCGATAACACCAGGATCATCACCTCCCGCTTCCCCCTGGATAAGGCGGTGGAGGCCCTGGAGAAGGCCACCAAGCGCGAGGACGGAAAGATCATGATCAAACCGTGATGGATGATGCGTGATCGGTGATGGGTGACCAATGGCAAAATCACACATCACTGATCACCCCATCACGGAAAGGGGGAGAAAATGGGTGAAACGAAGTGGCTCACCACCGAGCATCCGGCGGTGGTGTTCGAGGATACCCGGGTGGGGCGGCTGAAGAAGGAGCTATGGGATGCCCCCATGGAGGAGATCGAACGGATCCTCGCCGAGTACGGGATCCCCTCGCCCCCCGAGCTCGCCGTGCCGGGACCCTATATCCAGACCACCCCCCGCAAAAAGCTCGTCGAGAACCGCAAAGTGAACGACATCGTCATCATCCCCGTGGGGAGCACCGAGCGCCACGGGGAGCACTCCTGCTCCGGCCACGACACCCTCCAGGTGACCCAGATCATCGAGGGGGTTCGCCGCTACACCGCGAAGAAGGGGTATCCCGTGAACCTGGCGTGGCCCATCAACTACGGCTCCCACCCCTTCCACCACATCGGGATGCCCGGGAACGTGATCATGCCCGAGGAGGTGACCCGGGAGACCCTAATCCACATTATGCTCGGCCTGTGGAACGACGGGTTCCGCAAACAGATCATCATCAACAACCACGGGCACCTGTGGGTGTTGGAATCGGCGATCCACGAGTTCCTCTACCGGTACCAGCTCCCCGGGATCTACCGGGTAATAGATTGGCACCGTGCGGTGCGGGAGTTCTTTGTGCCCTGTGAAAAAACAGGCTGGGAGACCGACTTCATCCACGCCGCCGAGCACGAGACCTCCTTGGGGCTGTTGCTTTTCCCCGAGGGGATGATCGAGATAGCCGACGCCGTGGACGAGGAAGGGAAGCCCTTCCTCCCCGGCGGCCACTTCGACACCTCGGTGGACCCCTACAGGCGGCCGCACCGCTGGTCCGAGGGGGAGGGACACGCGGCCATCGAGATCCGCGCCACCCCCCACGGCTCCGTGGGGAAGCCCTCCCTGGCCTCGGCGGAGAAGGCGAAGCGCCCCGTGGCGGCCATCCTCAAGTACCTCACGTTGGTGATCGAGGAGATCCTGGAGGCGTATCCCCCGGGGAAGCTTCCCCCCGTGGAGGACCTCACCCTGCGGCCGGCGGAGGAGCTCGAGCCGTACCTCAAGTGGCCCGAGGAGCCCGGCTGGAAGTCCGCCTACGGGATCCCGCGCCGGGGGATGTGGCTCGAGTAATCCGTGACGCGTGACGGGTAACGCGTAACGGGAATTACTTGGATGGAAACGGAAAGCGTCGGGCCCCACGCCCGACGCTTTTTTGTTCGGCCGGAGCTACCTCGGGCGTGTCGCCGGGGACGGCGCGTGGTACCCTTTGGGGGTGAAAAACTATGGGTGTGGCTGGAGACAGGGAAACGGAAGGGTTGACGGCGTTGCTTGCACGGGCCGAACGGGACCCGAAGGTGCTCGCGGTCATCCTCTTCGGCAGCCGCGCTCGGGGAGAAAGTGCCCCCGATTCAGACGTCGATATCTGCCTTGTGCTCGAACCGCGGAATTACAGCGACCTCGAACTCTCGAAGAAGAAACTCAATTACCTGAAGGACTTCGATCTCGATATCCACATCTACCAACAATTGCCTCTCTACATCCGCCACCGGATGCTGAAGGAAGGGAAGGTTCTCTTCTGCCGTGACGAGGACGCATTGTACGACCTCGCCTTCCGCACCATTCAGGAGTTCGAGGATTTCAAGCATATCTACCGCGAATACCTCGAGGAGGTCGCTCGTGGCTGAGCTAGATCGCGAGCGGATCCTGGCGAAACTCGCTGAGCTCGAAAGTTACCTTGAAGAGCTTCGGGGGATCATGCCCCAGAGCTTCACAGAATATCAACGGTCTACGGAGAAACGTCGGGCCTGTGAGCGCCTCCTCCAACTTGCCATCGAAGCGACCGTCGATATATGTGCCCTCATTGTGAAAGGCTTGCGTTTGGGACTTCCGGGCGAAGAGGATGACCTCTTCGAAAGGCTCCACCGAGCAGGTGTCATTTCCGAACGCATGTGTCGCCGACTGCGGGAGATGAAGGGCCTGAGGAATATCCTCGTGCACGAATACGCCCGCGTCGACGATCGCTTGGTGTACGAGGTGCTACAGCATGAACTCGGTGATTTCCTTGCCTTTAAAGAGGAGATACTCAAATTTTTGCGGGAATTCGCTCCCTCTTGACAACCAATTGAAGAAAAGGATCGTTGGGATTTGGCCCCTATTGAGGTGATCCAGGGATGAAAAGCGGACGGTGGAATTGGCCCATCGGGATCATCGTGCCGTTACAGGATCCGACGCCCTTCTCGCCGTTCCCGCCGGAGCGGTGGCGTGAAGGCTTGAGGAAAACGGCGGAGGCCGGGTTCACCGCCGTGGAGCTCGCCATCACCGATCCCACGGGGGTGAATCGGGATATCGCGGCCGCGGCCCTGGAGGAGGAAAAGCTCCGCCTGGTATCCATCACCACCGGCCAGGCGGCGGGAAAGGAGGGGCTCTCCCTTTCCTCATCCGACGATCTCATCCGGGAACGTGCCGTGGCACGCATCGTGGCCCACATGCGCTTCGCTAAACCCTTCGATGCGGTGGTGATCGTGGGCCTTTTGCGCGGGGCCGACGGGGATCGGGCGCTTCTGGTGGAGTCCCTCCGCGAATGCGTCGCCCACGATCCCGGGGTGAAGCTCGCCTTCGAG
>JAJRVI010000090.1 GCA_024277405.1 Fidelibacterota bacterium | reverse complement strand
TGGACGAGTGTGTGAAGGCCGGGATGGTGTTCGAGAAGGGCGGTTACTTCCACAACCGCTTCCAACTCATCCCCCCACTTACGATCCGGGAATCCACGATCGACAGGGCGCTGGAGATCTTCGACGCGGCCTTCACGTCCGCGGAGAAAAAGTTCGGTCTGAGGTGAATCCCAGGGACACCGGACGCCCTCCCCGGTGAGGCCTCAGCAGGTGAGGTGGAGGAGGGCGCAGGCCCTCCGCTTGGGCGCGAGCTCGTTGTAGGCCTCCACCGCCTCCGACGTCTTCAGCGCCAGCAGCTCTATGCCCCGCTCCGCAAGGAGCGCCCTGGCCTCGGGGGAGATCTCCACCCGTCCCCCGTAGCCGGTGCCGATGATCACGAGCTCCGGGTTCGCCGCCAGGGCGTCCTGAAGGTCGTCGGGGAGCACCCTGTGCCCTTCCTTTCTCCACCAGCTCTTAACGGCCCCATCCGGGAGGACCTGGATGTCCTCGGTGTAGGGAACCCCGTCCACGCTCACGGACCCGAAGCGATAATCGGAGAGCCGCACAGCCCATCACCTCCTTGCCGTGAGCTCCTCCAACCTTTCCACGTCCACGCTTTCCCGCACGAGCTCGCGCAGCGTCTCCAGGTGTTCCCCCTTCACCGGCGCCCGTCCCACGAGCCCCTCGGCGGTCTCCGCGGCGGTCATCGTGTCTTGGGGCACGAGGATCACGGGCACGCCACGCTCCGCCGCCCGGGCGAGGATGGAGCGCTCAGGGCGCAGGGAGCCCGTGAGGATGAGGCCCCTCACCCGCTCGCAGGAGAGGGCCGCGGATTGGATATCGGCCCGGTCCCCTCCCGTGACCACGGCCAGCTTGCCCGGGATGCGCCGGAGATACCGCAGGGCCGCGTCCCCGCTCATCGCCCCCACCAGGAACCGCTCCACCTCCGCCCCCGGGTCCCCCTCCACCAGGACCTCACCCCCCAGCGCCTCGGCCACCTCGGTCATGGTCACCGCGCGCAGCCTCCGCTCGAAGGGGACGATCCCCAAGACGGCGACCCCCCTCTCCTCGAGGGCGGGGGCCACGGTGCCCCGGACCTCGGGGAGCTCGGTCTCCACGCTCACCGCGTTGAAGATCACCCCACACAGGGCCTCCCCCGCGAGTCCCGCCGCTCGCAACACCCGGTCCACCGAGGCCTCCCCCTCGTATTGGCCAATGAGCACCAGGGCGGCATCGAGCCTCCTGGCGATCTCCCCGTCGCTGAGGCCGGAGAAGAGGCCCCTCCCGAACCACTCCCTGCCCTCCAAGAGGAGCCAGTCCACATCGTTCCGGGCCGACCCGTGGATCCGGTCCCACGCGTCCTCGGGGGGACGCCAGTAGCGCGGATAATCGCTGGAGATCAGGGGCACAAGGGGATCTGGATCCCCCAGACCCAAGACCTCGGCGGCCACCTCGCCGTCGCGATCGAAGGGGCGCCCGCCCCGGTAAGTGTTCGCCCGGCCCACGGGCTTGAGGTACCCCACGCTTCCCTCGAGGAGCCCCGCGAGCCCCAGGATCAGCGAGGTCTTCCCCGCCTTCTCCTCCACCGCCGCGAAGTAGATGCGTCTCACCTCTCCCCTTTCGACAGGGTGATCCGCAGGTCCACCGCCACCACGCCATCAGGGTAGGCCAGCAGCGGATTCACATCAAGCTCCACGATCTCGGGGAAATCGTGTACCAGGTGCGAGACCCGCTCCAAGGCCGCGACCACCCCCTCCACATCAACGCCCGGCCTCCCCCGGACGCCGCGGAGGATGGCGTACCCCCGCATGGACGCCACCATCTCCCGGGCCTCCCCCGGGGAGAGGGGCGCGATCCCGAAGGCAACATCCCGGAGCACCTCCACGAAGATCCCCCCGAACCCTACCATCACCAACGGGCCGAACTGGGGATCCCGGGTGGAGCCCAGGATGAGCTCCTGCCCCGGCGGCATCTGCCGTTGCACCAGCACCCCTTCGATGCGGGCGCGGGGGAAATGGGCGGAGGCCCTGGTGAGCATCTCCTCGGCCCGCCTCCCGGCCTCCCGCGCCGGGACCCCGAGGACCACGCCCCCCACCTCGGTCTTGTGGACGAGGTCCGGGGACACGAGCTTGAGTACCACCGGATCGCCGATCCTCTCCGCGATCCCCTCCGCCTCCTCCGGTGTCCGGGCGAGCCCTCCAGGGGGCACCGGGATCCCGTAGGCGGCGAGGACGTCCAGCGCCTCCACGCCGAGCTGGGCCTTCCCCGCCGCGAGGGCCCGGGCGAAGATCTCCCGCACCCGCTCCCGGTCGGCCGCGAGGTCCCGGGGCTCTTCCCACACCTTTCCCTTGATCTCCGCGTAGCGGCGCAGGACCGCCAGGGCGCGTACGGCCCGTGAGGGGTCGAAGTAGCTGGGGATCCCTGCCTCGCGCAGCACCTCTTCGGCCTCCTCGCCGAGCTCCCCGGCCATGAAGCTCACGGTGATGGGCTTGCCCGACCGGCGCATGGCCTCGGCAACGGCCCGGGCCAGCTCCGCGAACGAGATGAGGGGTGCCGGCGCGGACAGGGACACCACCATGTCCACGTTGGGATCGTCGATCACCAGGTCCAGGGCCTTTTTATACCGGTCGAGGTGGGCGTCGCCGAGGACGTCCACCGGGTTGTAGATGTTGGCCGCGGGGGGCAGGAACTTCCCCAGCTCCACGGCCGTGTCCTCGGAGAAGCGGGCCAATTCCAGCCCGTGCTCCTCCACCGCGTCGCTCGCCATCACCCCTGCCCCGCCGGCGTTGGTCATCACCCCCACGCGCCTGCCCTTGGGGGCGGGCTGCTTGGCCAGGGCGTAGGCGTAGTCGAACAGCTCCTCCACGTTCCGGGCCCGGATCACGCCGCACTTCCTGAAGGCCGCTTCATAAGCGGCGTCGGAGCCTGCCAGGGTCCCAGTGTGGGAGGAGACCGCCCGGGCCCCGGCCTCGGTGCGCCCCGCCTTCAGGATCACGATGGGGGTGGTCTTCACCACCTCCCGGGCGATGCGGATGAAGGCCCCCCCATCGGAGATCCCCTCCAGGTACGCCACGATCACCTTCGTGTCCGGATCCTCGGCGAAGGGGCGCAGGAAATGGGCCTCGTTCAGGACGGCCTTGTTGCCGAGCGAGACGAAGTGGGAGAAGCCGAGCTTTTCCTTCCACGCCCAGTCCAGGACCGAGGTGCAGAAGGCGCCGGACTGCGAGAGGAACGCGATGTTGCCGGGGAGGGCCCCCCGCACGGCGAAGGTCGCGTTCAACCCGGCCTCCGTGGAGATGAGCCCGAAACAGTTCGGCCCGAGGACGTTGATCCCGTACCTTTCGGCGATCTCCACGAGCCGCCTTTCCCGCATCGCCCCCTCGGGCCCCGATTCCTTGAAGCCCGCGGTGATGACGACCACGTTCTTTATCCCCACGCGGCCGCATTCCTCGATGACCCGCAAGGCGGGATCGGCCGGGATGATCACCACCGCCATGTCCGGCACCTCGGGGAGGGCGCTCACGCTGGGGTAGCACCTCACCCCCCCGATCTCCCCGTACTTGGGGTTCACCGGGTAGAACCGGCCGGGGAAGCTCGCCATGTTCTTGAAAAGGACGTTGCCGAGTTTTCCCTCCTTGGGGGATGCCCCGATCAGGGCCGCCGACCGCGGGTAAAGGAGGCCTTCAATTCCCATGTCAACCCATCTTAAGTGCCTCCACAGAATCTGCGCAACCCCTGCACGCCCCCTGCAGAGGAAGGGGGGAGAATGGGGATGCGCAAGAGCCCGCATCGAGGTCATAGGGAACTCCAGGGGCGATCCCCGATTGCCCCTGTATACTTTTTCGCCATGAAAACGATCCTTTTGGTGGAGGACGAACGCGAGATCGCCCGCATGGTGCAGGCCTACCTCATGCGCGAGGGATACCGGGTGGAGGTGGCGTTCGACGGCGAGGAGGGCTGGCGGCTGTACAAGGACCTCGGACCCGACCTGATCATCCTCGACCTCATGCTCCCCAAGCTCCACGGCCTGGAGCTCGCCCGCAGGATACGCCGGGAATCGGACGTCCCCATCATCATGCTCACCGCGCTTTCGGAGGAGGCGGATCGGGTGGCGGGATTGGAGCTCGGGGCGGATGATTACGTGACGAAGCCCTTCTCGTTGCGGGAGCTCGCCGCCCGGGTGCGGGCGGTGCTCCGTCGGGCGGAGGGGCTGCGGGAGCCGGAGAAGCTCACCTATGGTCCCCTGGAGATCGATCTCGCCTCACGGGAGGTGCGACTGGACGGGAGCCCCGTGGATCTCACCCCCATCGAGTTCGATCTCCTGGCGCACCTCGCCCGCCACCCCGGGAAGGTCTTCACGCGCCGGGAACTCCTCGCCGCGGTACAGGAGCGCTCGTACGCCTCGTTCCCCCGCACCATCGACTCCCACATCAAGAACCTCCGCCACAAGATCGAACGCGACCCCAAGAACCCCGAGTTCATCCTCACCGTGCATGGGGTGGGCTACAAATTCCAGGCGGGCGGGTGAGGACCATGTCGTTCAGCTGGAAGCTCGTCCTGGCCATGGTGGCCGTGGTGTTGGTGGCGGTGGGGGGGACGTACTTCTTCACCACGTGGGGCATCCACGGGCGCTTCGACCTCTACCTCGCCAAGACCCGCGAGGCCCACGCCAAGGAGGTGGCGGAGCTGCTGGGGGCCTTCTGGGCCAAGAACCGCTCGTGGGATGGGGTGGAGCGGTTCTTCACCCTGGAGATAAACCTCAAATGGGCCGGCGGGGTGATCCGCCAAGCGGGACCCATGAGCCAGTACGCCCTGGTGGACACCGAGGGACGGGTGATCGCCTGCCAGAAGGGGCGCGGGATCCCCGGGGAACGTGTCCCCCCGGATCGCCTGCGGTACAGCATCCCCGTGGAGGTGGGGGGCGAGGTGGTGGGCGCGCTGGTGCCCCTGCGGGGCGAGCTCGGCCCACTGGAGGAGGGGTTCCTGGAGTCGGTGCGCAACGCATCCCTGGTGGGGATGGCCATCGGGGTCGCCGCCGCGGGGATCCTGGGGGCGATGCTGGCCTGGCAGCTGTCCTCGCCCCTGCGGCGGCTGATCAGGGCCACCGAGCGGATCGCCGCGGGCGACCTCGCCCACCGGGTGCACGTCCGGGCCCGGGACGAGATGGGGAAGCTCGCCCAGGCGTTCAACCGCATGGCCGAGGCCCTGCAGCGCTCCGAACGCGCGCGGCGTAACCTCCTCGCCGACATCGCCCACGAGCTGCGCACACCGCTCACCGTGATCCAGGGAAACCTCGAGGCCATGCTGGACGGGATCTTCCCCCTTACCCCCGAGTCCCTGGCGCCGGTCTACGAGGAGACCCTCCAACTCGGAAAGCTCGTGGAGGACCTGCGCGAGTTGACCTTAGCCGAGGCCGGCACCCTCCCCCTGGAGACGGAGGAGTTCGACCTGGGGGGTCTGGTGGAACGCGTCTGCGATGCGGTCCGCCCCGTGGCCGCGGAGGAGGGGGTCGAGCTCGAGGTCCGGGCCCAACGGGGCCTCCCCGTGGAGGCCGACCCCCGGAGGATCCGTCAGGTGTTGGGGAACATCCTCGCCAACGCCATCCGTTACGCGCCCCCCGAAAGCACGGTCACGGTGGCCGCCGAAGCGAGGGGGGAGGAGGCCGTGGTCTCGGTACGCGACCGCGGACCGGGGATCCCCCCCGAGGACCTCCCCCACATCTTCGAGCGCTTCTACAAGGTGGACCGCTCACGGAACGAGGAGGGGTCCGGGCTCGGCCTCGCCATCGCCAAGGCCATCGTGGAAGCGCACGGCGGGAGGATCTGGGCGGAGAGCGCCGTCGGCGAAGGGACCACGATCCGGTTTTCGCTCCCCCTCAAGGCCCGTTAAGGGCGTGGCCCCGCGGGAGGCGCGGGGTGTTGGGCGTACCCCAGATGGCGCAGGAGGAGCCACATCCCGCCGAGGTAAGGGGTATCCACCTCCACTCCCCAAGCGGCGTACAGGAACGCGAACGCCTTGCGCATGTGCGCGCCCCCCGTGGCGATGTCGTCCCGGCGTAGGGCGGCCAGGGCCTCGTCCAGGGCGAACTTCAGGAAAGAGCGGATATTGTTCAGTATCAACGAGAGCGCACGCCTCTTCGGCGGCGGGGCCTCCGGGGGAAGCCCCCCTCCGATCAGGTTCAACCGCGTGAGCATTCCCGGCAGCGGGGGCTCCGCCGGGGGAACGGCCACGAAATGGTCCCCCTCCTCACCCTCGATGAGGTTCACCACCTGTTGGGCGTACAGGCGCTGGTCCGCCGGGGTCGGGGCGTAAACGGCCAGCGCGGCGTAGTACATGGCGAGCCGGAGCTCCCGGGCCAGGGAGATGGCCTGATCGGCGAGCCCCCCGCTCGGCCCCCCCATGTCCCTGGGGGGCTGGGCGGGGACCAACGCCCCGCAGGCGAGTAGGAGCGCGGCCAATAGGAACCTCTTCATCGCGGTCCCCACTTTAGTCCCTCCGGGGTCGAAAGTACATCAACGCCCGGTCAACCCGATCTCCTCGGGGGAGAGGAGCTTGTACCCGAACCCGGGCACGGTGGCGATCAGGGCCTCCGCCCCCGGGACCACCTCCCCCAACCGCCGCCGCAGGAGGTACACGTACTGTTTCACGTCCTTGGAGTTCGCGTACCGGGAATCGGGCCAGAGCTCGCGCAGTATCTCCCCGTCGGAGAAGACGCGACCCGGCTCCCGGGCGAGGAGGAGGAGAAGGGCGTACTGCTTCGGTGAGAGCCTCACCGGCTTCCCCAGGAGCCGGACCTCCTTTCGCCCCTCATCGATCACCAGGCTCCCCACCTCGATGACCCTGTCGGGCACATCCATCTGGGTCCTGGGCCGCTTCCGCCCGATGTAGATGGAACCGCCCATGACCCCCAGTCCGAGGAAGGCGAGGATCCCCGCGGCCACCGGGGGCCACGCGGCCGCGCCCCCTGCGAACGGGACCTCGAGCCATACGCGTACGTAACTCGCCTCCCTCGCGAGGGGATAGACGACCTCGAGGAACCTCCCCGTGTCCCCTTCCCGGAGCGTGGCCTGGGGCCCCGATGGGGACGGGGTCAGGGGCGGTGGCGATAGCGCGCCCCGGGCCTCCCGCACCACCTCTTCCCCCTCCCACACGACCTCCACGTACGCCGCGCTCCCCAAGAGCATGAACTTGGCGGCGTCCTCCAGCGTCCCCCGTTCCCCGTCGGCGAGCCAACCCGCGGCGGCCTCGGCGAAGGCCGCGACGTAGTCGAGGCTCCGCTCCCGGAACGCCTCGTATCCCCCCGGCTCCCCCCGGCCGAGGAGGGCCAGGGACACGGCTCCCCCCAGGAGGAGGAGCCCGAGAGGGAGTCCCAGGGCCATCGCCCTTCGCCGCCATGTGTTCACGGCCACGGGCCAAAAGTAGGCCAAAGGCCGGCGCGCAACAAGGCGGTCAACGCCGTTTTGATCCCCCTTTGACCCGGGCGTTGACGCCCTTTCGGTTCATCGGCGACCGGACCCTCATTAGCCTCGTCTCAGCACGCGGCCGGAAACGGCCGTAGCGAAAAAAGGAGGTAATCATGAGGAACCACGCGCTCACGAAGTTCGCGGTCGGGACGGCCATCGCGTTGGCCCTGGTGTTGCCGGGGCTCGCCCAGCCCATGGGCCCGGGGATGGTCGCGGCGCCCCCGGTGCCGGAGAAGCTCCCCGAGCTCATCAAGGCCATCGCCGCCGAGCTCAAGGCCCTCTGGGACGAGGTCCAAGACATGCCCGCCCTCAAGGAGGCCCTGGAGATGCCCATGGAATTGGCCCGGGACTCGCTCGAGGCCCTGAAGGGACTGAAGGGAATCGAGGAGCCCGGCGAGGGTGCCCTCAAGGAGCTCGTCGTCCTCTCCCTCGCCCTGCATCGCATCGAGGACGTGTTCGAGCGCAGCATCGGCCAACGGGCCAGAGCACATGTCCCCGGGAATGGCGGGCCGGAGCGCGACCCCCTGGGGCACGGTCCGAAGGCCGGGCCGGGAAAGTTCGGGGAAGTACGCGATTGGATCGAGGCCTACCTGAAGGGGGCCATGAGCGCCCTCTCCCCTGAGGAGGCCGCGCGGTTCCGCGGGATCATCGGCGGGCTGATCCAGGGGCTCCGGGAGGAGTTCGCGCCCGAGCGCGGTCCCACGGCGGAGCGGCCGGCCCCCGAGGCCCTCGGGCTCGGGAAGCACGTGCTCCGGATCAAGACGCTGAGCGCGAAGCTCGACATCTTCCTCATCCGCGCCCTGAAGGCCGCCGAAGCCCCCACCGGCTGAACGAGGGAGAGGCGATTATCCCGTTTTTCTCGAGAGGGGCCCGAGGAGGGCCCCTCTCTTTCGTTCCGCCTCGGGTTTCAGGGGGTGCGATCGGAAGCCCGGGGAAGCCGCGCCACGTCGAACAGGCGTCGGAGGGCCAGGACCTGACGTCGTCCCTCCCGGACCCCCACCGGTTTCATGAGGTACACCGCGGCCCCAAGCTTATAGGCTCGGTCGACACACTCCTCTTGGTTTTCGCATACGGACCATATGACCACCGGGATGACGCGAAGCTGGGGATCCTCTTTGGCCTCCATGAGGATTTCTAAGCCGCTTGAACCGGGCAAGCGGAGACAGGTGATGATCAAATCGGGGAGGGGGACGTCGGCGAATCTTCCGCGGCGGCGAAGGTGGTCCAGGGCAGCGAAACCGTTGTCCACGTGGACCACCTCCCAAGCGGGCGGCAGGGAGAAGGCCCAGATCATGATCTCGGCGAACCATGGGTCATCCTCCACGATGAGCACCCGGGGCATATCAGCCCCCCCTGCCGCCCTTCGCGGCCCGGATAAGGAGCCCCACGATCTCCTCCGTTATCCGGTCGCGTTTGGTGGCCGTCAGGCGGAAGAAGTGGTCCACCTCATGGCGTATGCGGTAGGCGAGGTGGTGGTTCGAGGCCCGGTGCACGGTCACCAAGAGGTGTTTGTCGGACTCCAGGGCGCGCTCCACCGCGCGGATGAAGCGCTCGGAGTGGAGTTCCATGGGGCCCACCTCGTCCACTACGATGAGGTCGCACTCCGCGAGCGCCCGCTCGATGGCGGCGGCCCCGATCTCGTCCAGGTCCCGGAGGTTTATGCGGTAGCGGCCGAGCCGGGGGCCCCGCTCCAGGTGTATGTGGGCGAGCACTCCTTCCTTCCCCGTGAGGACGTCGTGGACCGAGAACCCCACCCGGCGGCCGATCTTCCTGATCTCCTTGGTGATCATGCCCCCGCACTTGAGGGGCACCCGCTCCATCACCCGCAGCACCAATGTCGTCTTCCCCACCCCGGGGTGTCCGGTGACGCCGATCTTCACTTGATCCCCCCTCCGGCGAGATTCTATTCTAGATCCGGATGAAGGGTGAGCTGTTGGGGCTCATCGAGCTCCACCGCCGCACGCACCCCGGCTTCGGGGTGGAGGACCTGGCCAAGCTCGTTTACCAGGGGGTTTTCGGTGCCGACCATCTCCTCTCCGACCCCGACCGCTTCGCCCGGGAATTCCTGGAGGAATGGCGCTGGGTGGACGAACGCGCGTTCCCCCGGGAGCCCCTGTTCGAGCCGGTGGATCCCCGCGGCCGGGTGTATCGCCTCAACCTCCGGCCCGCGAAGCGGAGGGGGGTCGCGCCGGGGGCCCTCCTGGAGCTCCTCCTATCCCAACCCCGGGTGGGCGTCGATCCCGGGGAGTTCTGGGAGCGTTGGGAGATCGTCGTGGAGCTCGCCGAGGAGGGGGCCATCCCCTTCGCCCCGGATCGCCTCCGGGGATACGGGGGGATGCTCGCCGAGACCGGCCTCGTGCCCCGCCACTCGGCGGCCTACCGGCGCGCGAACAGGCCCCATTACCGCCTCGTGAACGACCTCCAGGACGGTAACTTCCGCCGGGGGCTACGTGACCTGGGGCTCCTGTGAGGGGACCTCCACCTCCTCGTAGATCGGCCGCGACTCGAGGAGCACGATGGGGAGGGCGATGAAGATGAGGGCCCCCGCGGCGATGAAGGCGGCGACGTACCCCAGGGTGTCCGAGAGGAAGCCCCCGATGATCGCCCCCAGCACCGTGCTCAGGCCCATGAGGGCGTTGTAGATCCCCATGGCCTCGCCCTTGCTGCCCGTGGGCGCAAGCCGCGACACGATCGCCATCCCCGTCAGCTGGAAGAACGCCCACGTTGTCCCGGTGACGAGAAAGAAGAGGGGCACGAGCACGAGGTGCAACCCCGGGAGGACGGAGAGGAGCCCGAACAGGGGGAAGACCACCGTCCGCACGAAGAGCGCCAGCCCCAGCACCGGCCGGTGGCCGATGCGCAGGATGAGCCGGCGGGCCCAGTTGTAGGAAAAGGCGTTCATCCCGTTGTGGAGGATGTAGAGGGCGAAGACAAGCCCGTTCGGGAGGCCGAGGACAGCCCGGAGGTAGAGGGGCAGGGGGACGAAGAACACCGAGAACCCCGTGGCGGCGAGGAGCGCGCCGTAGAAGTACAGGGTGAGGTCGGGCCCGACCTTGGTCTTCCCCTGCAGGATCCGCAGGATCTGGGAGGGACCGAGCCGGTAATAGATCCGCGCCGGGGCGTAGCGGAAGCGCTCCACGAGGAAGTTGCCCATGGCCACCATGGTCCCCAGGAAGGTCCGCTTCGGCCGCGGGATCCGGGGCTCGGGCACGGTGAACAGGGCCAGGGCGCCGGCCCCGATGCCGAGGAACGCGGTGATGATCCCCAGCGAGCGGAGGGCCCATCCCTCCCCCACGGCACGGGGGAGGACCCCCGTCCACAGGGCCCCGATCCCGAGCCCCACCATCCACCCGAGGCCGGCGTAGCGGTTGAACCGCCCCAGGCCGGCCTCCCAATCGGCTTTGGGGTAGGTCTCGAGGACGAGGAGGGTCGCCACCGTGGCCTGGGCCATCCAGAGGAAGGTGGCCAGGGCGTTGAGCCAGAAGAGCCCCGCGATCCCCCCGATGAAGGGGAGGAAGAGGTAGAACGCCCCGAACCCCCAGAACCCGGTGATCACGAAAGTGCGGCGGAGCTTGAGCCTGTCGGCGGCCTTGCCCCACACGATGCTGCCGAATATCCCGGCGAGGCTCGCCGTGCTGGCCAGGGCCCCCACGTCGGTGGCCGTGCCCCCCAAGTGGTAGGCGTACAGGGGCACGAGGAGGGAGGCCGCCCCGCCGGCGGCGTTGGCGAGGAAGTACCCCCACAGCCACCCCTCAACCCTCGCCATCCGCGATCAGCTCCACCGACTCCGCGAGTCCCCCGGGGTCCGGGATTTCCAGGATCACCGTCCCCCGGAAATCGACCTCCTCCAGGGCGGCCACGCACCTCTTCCAGTCAAGTGTCCCCCGGGCCAGGGGGAGGTGTTCATCCCCCTGGGCGTGGTTATCGTGCAGGTGCACGTGGAGGAGTTTCCCCGCCAGGGCGCGGGCGAACCCCAGGGGATCCAGCCCCAGGGTGTGCAGGTGGCCGAAATCGAGGCAGGCCCACAGCCCCGGGAACCGCTCCAGTACCTCCACGTGTTCCTCCGGGGTGAGTACCAGGTCCCGGTTGGACCCGCGCTGCTTGTTCTCCAGCGCGAGCTTTACCCCCCTTCTCTCGGCGTGGGGGACGGCGACCTCCAGGTTGGCGAAGAGCACCTCCCGCGCCCTCTCCAGGGCCCTCAGGTCGCCGCGGTATTCGGAGGGGACGCGTCCCGGGTGGAACACCACCACCTCGGCCCCGAGGTCGGCCGCGAGGTCCACCGCCCCCCGGAGGTCCTCCAGGGCGGCGGCGGCGAGGAGCGGGTTCAGGCTCGCGAGGTTGGTGTCGTGGATGGAGGCGTGAACCGTGGGCCGGAGCCCGAGCGATTCGAGCCGGCGGCGCAGCCTCGCCCGCGCGGGGCCGTCGAGCTCGGTGGGGTGGGCGATCCGGGGCTCCGCCCGGACCTCCACCGCCCCGAGCCCGAGGTCTGCGGCGAGCTCCAACCAGAAATCTAGGCCCCTCTCGGGGCCTAGGAACGCGGCCAACCCAAGCCTCCGCCTCTCCATCAGCGCATGTAGATCCCGCCGTTCACGGAGATCGTCTCCCCGGTGATGTAGCTCGCCTCGTCGGAGCACAGGAAGGCGATCACCGCCGCCACCTCCCTGGGATCCGCGGCCCGGCCGAGCGGGATCTGGGATTTTATCCGCTCGCCGTTCCGCGCCAACGCCTCCCGGGTCATGTCGGTGACGGTATAGCCGGGGCAGACGGCGTTCACCGTGATCCCATAAGGAGCGAGCTCGAGGGCGAGG
>JAJRVI010000089.1 GCA_024277405.1 Fidelibacterota bacterium | reverse complement strand
GGAGAGGGACCCCTCGATGGCGGAGGGGGAGGCGTGATGATCGAAGATGGCGGTCACCCCCCGCTTCAGGTGCCAGATCCCCCCCACGAGGGCGGAGAGGTACACCGCCTCGAGGTCCAGAGCGCGATCGAGCTTCCACCACAGGCCCTCCAGGATCTCGCGGAACGTCCGGGGCGCGAAGCCGGCAAGCGGCACCCCCCGGGCGAGGCTGGAGTAAAGATGCCCGTGGGCGTTGACCAGGCCTGGGGTGACAAGCCTGCCCTCGGCATCGATGCGGGTGGCCTCTGGGACCTCCGGCGCCGGACCCCGGTCCACGCGATCGATCTTTCCCTCCTCGATGATCATATATCCCCGGTCGAGGAAGACCCCGGTGAAATCAGCCAGCACCGCGTTCTCGATGATCTTCGCCATAACAGTCCATTCTAAACCCTCGGCGCCCGAGCTGGGCAAGAAAAAAGGGGCCATCCCCCACGCCCGGCGGATGGCCCCTCCCGATCACTGGTGCTACTCCTCGGGCTCGCCGGGCCAGGGCCCGACGACACCGTCCACGGCCCACTGCATGGTGACGAGGGTCTCGTAGGAGGGCCAAGTGCCCTCGGGGATGCGGAGGACGCCCTTGCGGTCGTAGACCGGACCCTGGAACGGGTCGAAGGTGATGCCCGGGGCACCGAACTGGGAATGGCGGATCATGACGAGGTCATAGATGCTGACCTTGCCGAAGACGGGGTGATCGATGACCTTCGCCTTGAGCTCGTCCTCCCATACCGGGTTGATGGGCACCCCGAAGTCCGCGCCGAGCTCCACCGCGCCCTGGGGCAACGTCCACCAGTAGTCAACGTAGGCCAGGTTTTCGGTGGTATAGATGCCCTCATGGACCTTTACAAGGAAGTCCTCATAGATCTTCTCCCAGTGCACTAATTGCCCCGATACCACGTGATCAGGGGCGAACTTGAGCATGGGGGAGTAGTGGGCGAAGGAGGGCAAGCCGTTCTCCGCCGCCACTTGGACCACGGTGGGCGAGTCCTCGGTGAAGGCGAATACGTCACAGCCTTCGGCGATCAGGGCCTCGGTGGCCTCCTTGGCGGCGGCGGGATCGTACCAGGAGTAGATCCAGCGCACGTGGACCTCGGCATCGGGATTCACCTCACGTACACCGATGGTGAATGCGTTTATATGGCGCTTGAGTTCGGGGATGGGGTGGGCGGCCACATACCCTATTTTCCCGGTCTTGGTGAGGGCCCCGGCCATGAGACCGTTCAGGTAATAGACCTGGTAGAAGTCGGCCATGTAGGTGGCCATGTTCTTATAGCGCTTGAACCCGGAGCAGTGGGCGAAGATGACATCCGGATAGCGCATGGCGGCCTCGAGGGGCCCATCCATGAAGCCGAAGCTGGTGGTGAAGATCACGTTACAGCCCTGGGCTATCAGGCGGTCGATGATGGCGCCCTCCTGGCCCTCGGGCACGGACTCCACGTACACGGTCTCCAGCCAGTCGAACTTATCGTCGACGATCCTGCGCGCGAGGTCATGGGCATGGGTCCAGCCGTAGTCACCGATAGGACCCACGTAGACGAACCCCGCCTTGATCTTCTCGGCACCGAACACCACCAACCCGAAGAGGAGAATCACCGCCGTTAACAACACGAGCTTGCGCATACTTTCACCCCCTCCTTAGGAATTTGGGCCATCGCCCGTGGAGCTGGTCTCCCCTCCTCTCACCCCCTTTCTCTACTTTTACCGCTGACCACGTACATAGGGAAGCCCCAGTGCGGCTGGAGCCCCACGTCGCACCTTACGGAGCCCGGCCACGGCCAAGACCAGTATAGCGAAGGCGTAAGGCATGAGCTTGAGGAACTCCGGGGGGAACCAGCGTTGCAGCCGGTAGGCCAGATGGTAGAGACCCCCGAAGAGCACCACCCCTCCCACCGCTTGAAGCGGGTCCCATGCGGCGAAGATGGTGAGGGCGATAACGATCCACCCCATCCCGGCCGTCATCCCTTCGGTCCAGGAGGGCCGGTACTCCACTGAGAGGAATCCCCCCGCCACCCCGGCCAGTACACCCCCGAAGATGACACACAGATAACGAACCAGAAAGACGTTGATCCCCATGGCATCGGCGGTGGATGGGGACTCTCCCACCGAGCGAATAGAAATCCCCCAACGGGTCTTGTAGAGGACGAACCACAGCACCACTGCCAGGAAGAGCCCGATATAGGTGAGGTAGCTGTGGTCTCGGAAGAGGGCGTCCCCCAAGATGGGGATCCGGGAAAGCCCGGGGATCGTGGCCTTGGGAAGAGGGTTCTTCAGGGAGATCCCCACCCAGGAGGTCCCGAGGAGACCCGAGAGCCCCAGCCCGAAGATGGTGAGGGCGAGGCCCGAGACGTACTGGTTCGCTCGCAGGGTCACGGAGAAGAACGCGTGTATCAGGGCGGCGAGCCCGCCCACCACGGCGGCGGCAAGGACCCCGATCCACGGGTTCCCGGTGCTCTGGGCCACGGCAAAGGCCGATAGCGCGCCCAGGATCATCATCCCCTCGACGCCGAGGTTCACCACCCCCGCCCTCTCGGCGTATATCTCCCCCAACGTCCCCCACAGGAGCGGGGTCCCATAGGCTAACGCCCGGCGAAGCGTGTCTACGATCCAGCTTTCCCAGCCCATTCCGTTTCCTTCCCCCCGCGCACGACCCGGATCTTCCAGTAGAGGAACACCTCCACCCCGATGAGGAAGAAGAGGATGAGGCCGTTGAAGACCCCGGTTATCTGGAACGGCATCTGGAGGGTGACCTTGATCTCGTCCCCCGCCGCGAAGATGAGGCCGAACAGCAAGGAGGTGATGATGGCCGCGAGCGGGCTCCCCCGGGCGAGCCAGGCCACGATGATGGCGGTGTATCCGTAGCCCAACGAGACGTGGTCCGGCTCCAGGAGGCGGTGGTGTATCCCCGCCACCTCCCCCACGCCGGCGAGCCCGGCGAGTCCCCCGGATAGCAACATCACCCACAGGCTCACCCCGAGGAAGCTGATCCCCGCGTAGTGCGCGGCGTCCGGGGAGTCGCCCACCACCCGGATCTCGTAGCCCAGGCGAGTGCGGGAGAGGATCAGGGCGGCGAGCACGGCCGCGGCGATGCCGATTACTAGGGTGGGCCAATGCACCTTCGAGTGCCTGATCAGGGGGAGCCAGGCATCACGTGGAAAAAGGTCCGTGTACGCGAACCCTCGCATGGTGGGCCCCCGCCACGGTCCGTATATCAGCCACTTCACGAAGTAGGCCATGATGTAGTTCATCATCAGGGTTGAGATGACATCGTTCACCTGGAGCTTCACCTTGAGGAGGGCGGGGATTATGCCCCACACGGCCCCGGCGGCGAACCCGAGGACGAACATAAGTGGAAGCTTCATGGGACCGGATACCCCCGAGAAAAGGGCCACCCAGGTGGCGGCCACCGCGCCGGCGAGGAGCTGTCCCTCCGCCCCGATGTTCCAGAACTTAGCCCTGAAGGCGATCACGAGGCCCACCCCACAGAGGAGGAGGGGGATCGCCCGCCGCAGGATCTCCATGAGCCCGAAGCGACTGCCCAGCGTGGTCCGGCCGATGACGCTATAGGCCTTTATGGGGCTTACTCCGTAGGCCCAGAAGATGAAGGACATCACGATGAGCGCCGCCAGGATGGCGAGGAGGGAATACCCCAGGATCGCCGCACGGGTCGGGGCGAGTCGCCTCTCGAACACGAACGGTCCTAGCCGTTTCACAGCACCACGCCCCTCTTCTCGCCCGCCATCATGAGGCCGACCTCCTCCAGGCTCGCGGTCTCGGGACTGACCTCACCCATGATCTCCCCCTCGAAGATCACCGCGATCCTATCCGCCAGCGACATCAGCTCCTCCAGGTCCTCGGAGATGAGGAGGATCGCGGCCCCACGGCGGCGCTGCTCGAGGAGGATCTGTCGGATCTGTTCCGTGGCGCCCACGTCCAGGCCATAGGTGGGGTGAGCGGCCACGATGAGGGCCGGCTCCCCGGAGAGCTCGCGGGCCAGGATCAGGCGCTGGATATTGCCCCCCGAGAGCAACTTCGCCGGGGTCTCGGGACCCGGGGTCATGATCTCGTATTCCTCGATGGCATGGTGGGCGAACCGGCGCACCTCCCGGAGATCCAGGAAGAACCCCCGACAGAAGGGAGCCCGGTGATGTCTCTTCAGGATGAGGTTCTCCGCCACCGACATCTCGGGCACGATCCCCATCTTCAGGCGCTCCTCCGGGATGTGGGCGACGCCCTTGTCCGCTATCCGGCGCGGGTTACGGTTGGTGACCTCTTCCCCGAGCACCACGACCCTGCCGCGGGTGGCCCGTCGCAGCCCGGTAATCACCTCCACGAGCTCCTTCTGGCCGTTCCCCGCGACGCCGGCGATTCCCAGGATCTCGCCCCGGCACACGGAGAAGGAGACGCCCTTGAGGGCAGGGAGGCCTCGATCCGAAAGGGCCCAGAGGTCCTCGACCACGAGGGCTTCATTGCCCCGCTCGCACGCCGCCTTCTCCAGACGGAACACGACCTCGCGGCCCACCATCATCTTGGCGAGGGTAGGTTTGTCCACCTCTGAGGTGGGCAAGGTGGCGACCACCTTCCCCCGCCGCATCACCGTCACCCGGTCGGAGACCGCCATCACCTCGTCGAGCTTGTGGGTGATAAATACCACGGAATGCCCTTCCTCCTTCATCCGCTCGAGGATCTTGAAGAGCTCCTCCGCCTCCTGGGGGGTAAGGACCGAGGTGGGCTCGTCCAGGATGAGGATGTCCGCCCCCCGCACCAGGGCCTTGATGATCTCCACCCGTTGTTGCTCCCCCGCGGAGAGCTGCCAGACATACGCCTTGGGGTCTACTTTTAACCCGTAGCGCTCCCCCAGCTCCAGGATCTTCCCCTCCACCGCGCGGGCCGGGACGAGGAAGGGAGCTCCGGCGAGGCCGAGGACGACGTTTTCGGCCACGGTGTGGCGGGAAACAAGCTTGAAGTGTTGGTGGACCATACCGATCCGGTGGCGGATGGCATCCCGGGGGCTTCGGATGCGGACCCGTCGCCCGTAGAGGTAGATCTCGCCCGAGTCGGCTTGATAGAGGCCGTAGAGGATGTTCATGAGGGTGGTCTTCCCGGCACCGTTCTCTCCCAACAGGGCATGGACCTCACCGACCCTGACCTCGAGCGTGACGCGATCGTTGGCGAGGACGCCCGGGAAGGCCTTGGTGATGTCCCGCATGAAGAGGGCGACATCCTGGGGGGAAGCGAGCGGTTCCCGATGAACGTCCGTTCTCTTCGCCGCCATGATGCGGACATAGTATAGCAGGACCGGTAGGTAGACTGTCAAGTTGTCTTACAAGCTGAGCGGCGCTATACTGAACTGCGAGAGGATCCGATTATGACGTGCAGACCCGACTTCCGAAGATCGAGCTTCTCCTCGGACAACCGCTCCTCCTCTTGTACTATCCCCGTAATATCCGGCTCCCCTGATGTCAATTCTCTTCACCTCAATCTCAGCTCGCCAGATCCTTCTCATTTGCTATAGCATAGTGACTATGGTGAGGAGGCAAGCATGAGCGTGAGACGGTATCACTACGCCCGGGATGTGGAGGAGGCCCTCTCGCTCCTCGAGGCGTATGAGGGGAGGGGGGCCATCCTCGCCGGGGGGATGGATCTCTCCCGGGGGATGGCCCCGGAGATAGAGGGCCTCATCGATATCACCACCGCCGGCCTCTCGGGGATCTCCTGGGCCAACGGGGACCTGCGGATCGGGGCCACTACTACCCTCGAAGAGGTTCGCCTTTCCGATGAGGTCCGGGGTTATCTCGGCGGGTTCCTGGCCGAGGTGATGGCACATGTGGCCACGCTCCCCTTGAGGTGCATGGCCACCCTCGGGGGCGCGGTGGTCTCCGCCCACCCCTGGGCCGATGTCCCCACGGCGCTCGTGGCCCTGGGGGCCGAGGCCCGCTGGCGCACCGGGGAGAAAACGGAGAAGGCCCCGATAGAAGAGCTCTACCGCCGGCCCTTCCGCGCCATCTTCCGCCGAAGCGTCCTCACCGAGATCCGGCTCCCGCGATGGGAAGGGGCCTTCGCCTTCGAGAAGGTATCCCGCAATGCAGGGGACATCGCCCTCATCAACTGCGCCTGCGGCCTGGGCCTGGACGATACGGGGAAGATCGCCTGGGCCCGGGTAGTTGTGGGGGCCACCCCGTATCGGGCCGAGCGCCTCGCCGCGGTGGAGGCCCTTCTCGCCGGCGAGACCCCAGCGGAGGGCCTGTGGGAGGAAGCGGCCCGCAAGGCCGAAGCCGAGGCGAGGGTGGGCGATGACATGCGGGCCCCGGCCGAATGGCGCCGGGCCGTGGTCCCGGTCATCGTGCGCCGGGCCCTGGAACGGGCGGCGAACGCCGTGATGGGTGATGAGCGATGATGAAGATCTACTTTGAATTGAACGGGGAGCCGAGATACGTGGAGATAAAGCCCGGGGAGATGCTCCTCGATCTCCTGCGGCGCCTGGGGATGAGGTCGGTGAAGGAGGGATGTCGCACGGGGGAGTGCGGGGCCTGTACCGTCCTCCTCGACGGGAAACCCATCCGCTCCTGCCTCACCTTTGCCGCCAAGGTCAAGGGACACCGTATCACCACCCTGGAAGGATTGGGGACCCCTGAAGATCTCCATCCCTTACAGGAAGCCTTCCTGGAGACGGGGGCGATCCAGTGCGGCTTCTGTACCCCGGGGATGATCCTCGTGGCCCATCACCTCCTCTCCCATAACCCGGACCCGAGCCCCGAGGAGGTACGGGGAGCGATCACGGGGAACCTCTGTCGCTGCACGGGATACGTGAAGATCGTGGATGCGGTGATGCTGGCGGCCGAGAGGAAGAGGAAGGGGGAGTGGCGATGAAGATCGTGGGAAAGAGCGTGCGCAAGGTGGACGGGATTGCCCTCGCCACCGGTCAACCCGTTTTCACCCTGGACGCTGTGCCCCCCGGAGCGGCGGTGGGAAAGATCCTGCGTTCCCCCTATGCCCATGCGGAGATCGTGCGGATCGACACCTCCCGGGCCGAGGAGTTGCCCGGGGTCCTGTGTATCCTGCATCACGGAAACGTCCCCCGGATCCCCTACACCACCGCGGGCCAGGGCTGGCCCGAGCCTTCCCCCTACGATTCCTTCCTCTTCGACCGCAAGGTCCGGTTCGTGGGGGACCGGGTAGCGGCGGTGGCGGCGATCTCCGAGGAGATCGCCGACGAGGCCTTGAGACTCATCGAGGTGGAGTACCGGGAGCTCCCCGCCGTCCTGGACCCCGCGGAGGCCACCGCCCCCGGGGCCCCGGTGATCCACGACGAGGAGGACGCACGGGGCATCCATGACCCGGAGCACAACGTCGCCGCGGCCATCGACATCCGCGTGGGCGATATCGTGCGGGGGTTCGCCGAGTCGGACGTGGTGGTGGAGACGACGTGCGTGTTCCCCTACGTCCAGCACGTGCCCCTGGAGCCCCACTGTGTCGTCGCCTACCTGGACGAGGAGGACCGGCTCGTCATCCGTTCCGCCACCCAGGTCCCCTTCCACGTACGGAGGATCGTGGCCCGGGCGCTGGGTCTGCCCCTCTCGCGGATCCGGGTGATCAAGCCCC
This sequence comes from Fidelibacterota bacterium, assembly GCA_024277405.1. Classification (GTDB taxonomy): domain Bacteria; phylum Bipolaricaulota; class Bipolaricaulia; order Bipolaricaulales; family Bipolaricaulaceae; genus UBA3571. The sequence continues at coordinate 4,845 of JAJRVI010000089.1, read as the reverse complement.
GGATCGGCGGGGGGTTCGGCACGAAACAGGAGATCGTCCTGGAGGATGTCGCTGCGGCGCTCGCCCTCCGGGTCAGGAAGCCCGTGGTGATGAAGTACACCCGGGCCGAGGAGTTCGTGGCCGCCCGCACCCGTCACCCCATGAAAGTGCGGGTGGTGCTCGGGGCGAAGAAGGACGGGAAGATCCACGCCATCGAGATGGATGTGCTCTCCAACACCGGGGCCTACGGGACCCACTCTCTCACGGTCCTCTCCAACGTGGGCTCCAAGACCCTCCCCCTCTACAACAAAGCGCCCCACCTCTGGTTCCATGGGAAGGCGGTCTACACCAACCTCCCCGTGGCCGGGGCCTACCGGGGATACGGGGCCACCCAGGGGTACTTCGCCCTGGAGGTGGCGGTGGACGAGCTCGCGGAAAAGTTGGGGATGGACCCGCTGGAGCTCCGGTTGAAGAACCACATCCGCGCCGGGGAGACCTCGCCCATCTTCGAGAAGATCGGCGAGGGCCGCGCGGGGAAGGCCCAGGTGGTGCGGTCCTGTGCCCTGGAGGAGTGCATCCGGGAGGGAGCGAGGCGCATCGGCTGGGAGGAGAAGCGGGGGAAGAGGATCAGGGAGGGGAACTGGATCCACGGGGTGGGGATGGCCCTCTCCATGCAGGGCTCGGGGATCACCGACATCGACATGGCCGCCGCCACCGTGGTGATGAACGAGGACGGGACCTTCAGGTTGCTGGTGGGGGCCACCGACCTCGGCACCGGCTCCGACACCATCCTCGCCCAGATCGCCGCCGAGGCCCTGGGGGTCCCGGTGGAGGCGATCTCCGTCTACTCCTCGGACACCGACTTCACCCCCTTCGACACCGGGGCCTACGCCTCGAGCACCACCTACGTCTCCGGCGGGGCGGTGCTCCGGGCCGCCCGGGAGGTGCGGCGTCAGATCCTGGAGGTGGCGGCGGCGATCCTGGAGGAGCCCCCGGAGGAACTCGACCTCGAGGGGGGACACGTGGTGAGCCGGAAGAGCGGGAAGAGGGTCCCCCTCTCGGAGGTGGGCCACAGGGCGATGTACGTCACCGACCAACGCCATATCATCGCCACCGCCTCCTTCGTGGCACCGGAATCCCCGCCCCCCTTCGCCGCGTTCTTCGCCGAGGTGGCGGTGGACACCGAGACCGGGGTCGTGCGGGGGGGGAAGTTCGTGGCGGCCGCCGACTGCGGCACCCCGATAAACCCAGCACTGGCCGAGGGACAGCTCGAGGGGGCGATCGTACAGGGGATCGGCCACACCCTCTACGAGGAGCTTCGGTTCTCCCCGCGGGGCCGGGTCCGCAACCCGAACCTGTTCGACTACCGGATCCCCACCGCCGCGGACGTGCCCGATGTGGAGGTCGTGCTGATCCCCTCAGATGAGCCAACGGGACCGTACGGGGCCAAGTCCATCGGGGAGATCGGGATCAACGGGCCCGCGCCGGCCATCGCCAACGCCATCCACGATGCGATCGGGGTGCGCCTCTACCGGATCCCCTTCACTCCCGAGCGGGTCCTGAGGGCGATACGGGCGAAATCATCGGCTTGACCGGGCGCCCGGGGAGAGGGCGGGGAAACTGGCGGGTTCCGGGGGACGCCGCGCCGTCCTATACGGCTCCGGCAGGGCCGACCATCATCCCCTGACAATCCGGGCCCGCCCGCGTATATTTCCCCGGAGGTTTGGAATGTGGAAAAACGCGGCCCCCGGGCGCCCGGGACTGTCCCTCCTCGTGGGCGTGCTTCTCGTCGCCCTCATCCGATTCGCCGGCGGGGCCGAAGGGGTGGTAACCATAACCTGGAGCATCCTGCCACGGCAGACGCTGTCGGAATTTCCCGGCAACACCTCCGAACGGGCGGTGTCGCACCCCTTCGAGCTCCCGCGGCCCCTGGAGGCGTTCGCCATCCATGAGGGGCGCGTTGTGTTGTCCGTGCGCAGCAACATCCCCTGGGTGGTGACGGCCCGGCTGGACTGCGTCGAGGACCAGCCCATACCGGAAGGCCTCTATCTCATTTTCCAACGGGAAAGCGTCGCCCTGGAATGCGGGCTCGTCCCCCTGGCGACCGGGGAGTTAGGGGAACATTTATTGGTCCTGGAGTTCACCGTCCTGGTCCCCCAAGAAGGGATCGCCAGGGGATCGGTCCTGGAGAGGACACTCGTGTTCGAGATCTTTCCCCTCGTCTCAGGGGATTGAGGCGTCCGGGCCCTCCTATCGCGGGAGGTTACGGGCAAGGAACAGGGGAAACGCAGGCGGTACGATGCGTTGCGGGATCTTCACGATGAAGCCCCTGTGGGACAGGAAAGGGAGGTTCGAGATGGAAAAGGCAAACGCGGCGTTCCGGAAGTTCACGTACGGGGTGTACGTGGTGGGGGCGAGGCACGCGGATCGGACCAACGCCCTCACCTGCGCCTGGGTCATGCGGGTCTCGCATCGGCCGCCCCTCGTGGCGGTGGCGGTGGGGAAGACGCGTTTCACCCATGACCTCATCGCCGCATCGGGGGCATTCTCGGTGAACGTCCTCGCGGAGGGACAGGTGGAGCTCGCCCGCCATTTCGGCCTGAAGAGCGGCCGCGATGGGGACAAGTTCGCCGGAATCCCTTACCGTGAGGGGAGAACGGGATCGCCCATCCTCGAGGGGGTGGCCGCATGGCTCGATTGCCGGCTCGTGGAGGGTTTCCCCGCCGGCGACCACACCATCTTCGTGGGGGAGGTCATCGACGCCGGCATAGGCGATCGTCCGCCGTTGATCTATGATCCACGCGATTATTGGGGCTGAACCGGCCCCGATCAGCGGGTGACGCCGTCCAGGGACGCTTCGGCCACCGCAGGGATGAGGTTCGAGAGGACCCCTTCCATGTAGCGCACCGTGGATATGGCCTTCGCGTAATCGAGCCACAACGGCCCGAGGGCGCCGAGGACCCCAAGCCCCCTGTAGAAATCGGAGCTCACCAGGGCGAAGTCCTCCAGCCCATCGGCCGGCAGGTCCCCCACGCGCACGTCCAGACCGCGCCTCCCCTCACGGGCCGTGAGCACCATCTCCACAAACGCGCCCTCGTCGCCGATGACCCGGAGGGGCCTGCGGATGTCGCGCCCCAGCTCCGCCAGGTGTTCCAACCCCGCGAGGTAGAGGGGACGGCGCCCGCCCCGCAGGGACGCGAGGATCTCGGCCGCCAGCCGGTACGGGCTCCCGTGCCACCCCGCGATCTCGTCGAGCACCGCGGTCGCCTCGCTCAAAGGATGACCCCCGAGGAGCTCCTCCAGGATCTCCTCGGCTTTCTCGAAGTCCCGCCTGGTGTAGGGCCACGAGAGGGTGACCACGTATTCCCCCGTGAGCCCGAGCTCTGTCAGGGGCTGGAACAGGGCGACCCTGCTCCCGAGACGCGCGAGGACCACCCGGACCACCCTCAGGCTCTCCACCGCGGGGGAGATCACGAACCCCACCTGGGAGACCGTCGCGGAGATGAGCGAGGAGGCGAGGCGCAACAGATCCGGGATCGTGCGCGAGATGGGGAGGTCCACCGCCACGTAACCCAGGGAGCCGCTCCCCCCCTCTACCCCCTCGGAGGAGATGCTGAGGATCCTCAATAGCCAGTTGGCGAAGTAGCGGAAGCCCTTGGCGGTGGGGACCCGTCCCGCGGACGGGGATGGCTTGTAGAGATACCCCTCCCGTTCCAGCGCGGCCAGTTCGTTGCGCACGGTGGCGGAACACCACGGGTGCCCGTACTCCTCCACGATCTCCCTGGAGGAGACCGGCTTCCGGGTCTTGATGTAGCGATCGACGACTTCCCGCAGGATCAGATACCGCCGCTCCGTCATCGCACTCACACCCGCCTTTACCCTTGAAATAATGTACGTTTGCGGTCCCGTGTATTCAAGCGCGCCCGCTCTCCTCGACCACGGAGCGGATCTCCCGCAACACCTGCTGATAGTCGATCCGCCCCGCCTCCACGGCGTCCATGTGGGCCTCGAGCTCCCGGGTGAACTCTTCCCCCGTCCAGCGGGGGAACCTCTGGGTCAGGTAGGCGTGAACCTCCCTCCCCAGCCTCGTGGGGAAGAGGAAGCCCTTGCGTTCCACCACGTAGTGACGCTCGAGGAGTGTCTCTACGATCCGGGCATAGGTGGAGGGCCGCCCCAGCCCCCGTTCTCGCATGAGGGCCACGAGTTCGCCCTGGGTCAGCGGGGGCGCCGCGGGGACCTCGCGGCACTCGCGGGGCTCGAGCGCCGGCTCCGCCGGGAGCTCGACCACCGGGAGGGGGGACACGAGGTCGAACCCGGACTCCACCACCGCCACGATGAACCCTACCTCCCGGGAAAAGCCGTCCAGGGAGAACCGCAGTACCGCCTTCCGCACCCGGGCCTCGCGCATCTGGGACGCCAGGAACCGGCGCCAGATGAGCCCGTACAGGCGCACCGCCCCCCGCGCATCGGCGAGCTCCACCCTCCCGGTGGCGAGGAGCTCCCGCAGCCCCTCCGGGGGAAGGGGGCGGGTGGGGCGGATGCACTCGTGGGCCCCGCCCTCGCCGAATCGCCGCGTCCGCACGTACTCCTCCCCGAAGGCCTCGGCGATATAGCGGCGGGCGAGGGAGAGCCCCGCATCCGATACCCGGGTGGAATCGGTGCGGTGGTAGGTGATGAGCCCCGCCTCGAACAGCGCCTGGGCGAGCGCCATCGTCTTCCCCGGGGGGAGCCGGAGTCCCCGCGCGGCCTCGATGAGGAGCGTGCTCGTGGAGAAGGGGGGCGGTGGGGCCACCGTCTCCTCGGTCTCGCGGACGCGCTCCACCCGCATCTCGCGGATCCGCGCGAAGACCTCCCGGGCCTCCGCCG
>JAJRVI010000088.1 GCA_024277405.1 Fidelibacterota bacterium | reverse complement strand
GTACCCCCGGGCGGAGAGGCCGTAATGGTCGACGGCCCGGACGAGGAGGGATTTCGCCTCCGGAGTAAGCTGACACCAGCGTTTGAGCTCCCGTAGGGTCATGGTGGCGTTGGTTCGTGCCCGGCCGTATCGCGTCCGCTGGACCTCCCGCGCCGCCTCGACGCGTTCCCGCACCGCCGTGGAGGGCTCCCCTCCCCCTTCCCCCAGGAGTTCCTCCCGGGACAGCCGCGGCACGCGCACGAAGAGGTCGATCCGATCGAGGAAGGGGCCGGAAAGCTTCTTCCAGTAACGCTGAACCTCGTGTGGGCGACAGCGGCAGGGGCGGTGGGGGTCGCCGAGGTAGCCGCAGGGGCAGGGGTTCATGGCGCCGACCAGGGTGAAGGAGGCGGGGAAGGTCACCGAGACCCCGGCCCGGGTCACGGTGATCCGCCTGTCCTCCAGGGGCTGACGCAGGGCCTCGAGGACCTTGCGGTCGAACTCCGGAAGCTCGTCCAGGAAGAGGACGCCGCGGTGGGCGAGGGTGATCTCTCCCGGGGTGGGAACCCCCGCCCCGCCCCCCACCATCCCCGCGTAGGAGATGGTATGGTGAGGGGCCCGGAACGGCCGCTCCCGGAGGAGAGGCACTCCCTGGGGAAGGAGCCCGGCGGCGGAGTAGATCTTCGTCACCTCCAGCGCTTCCTCCAGGGAAAGGGGAGGGAGGACCCCGGGAATGCAGCGGGCGAGGAGCGATTTTCCCGTCCCCGGGGGCCCCACCATGATCAGGTTGTGTCCGCCGGCGGCCGCGATCTCCAGGGCCCGCCGGGCGTGGAGTTGCCCCTTGACCAGGGAGAGGTCGAGCCAGGAGCGTGGCCCCGACGCCTCGGGCACCCGATGGGGAAGTGGATCTACCCTGTGGGCCCCGGTGAGGAAGGCGTGGGCGGTGCGGAGGTCCGGGATCGGGTATACGGAGAGGCCCTCCACCAAAGCCGCCTCGGGCGCGGAGTCGGCGGCCACGAGCATCCTCTCGATCCCGGCTTCCGCTGCGGCCAGGGCCACGGGGAGGACGCCCCGCACCGCCCGGAGGCCCCCGTCCAGCGAGAGCTCCCCCAGGAACACGTAGCCCTCGAGGCGTTCCGGCGGGATCTCCCCCGTGGCCCCGAGCAACGCCACCGCCAACGCGAGGTCGAGTCCCACCCCCTCCTTCCGCAGGTCGGCCGGGGCGAGGTTCACCGTCACCCGGAGCTCGGGAAAGGGAAGACCGCTGTTCTTGAGGGCGGAGCGGATCCGTTCCCGCGCTTCGCTGACCTCTTTATCGGGGAGCCCGACGATGGAGAGGCCGGGGATGCCCGGGGACACGTCGCACTGGACCTCCACCAATACCGCCTCCACCCCGAACGGGGTTCCCGAGAGGACCTTGGCGAACATCCCTTCAATCCCCCTCCCCGAAGGCTCCCCTGAGGTGGGAGATATCCCGGCCCAACACGGAGACGATATCGAAGCGGATCGGGACCTTCCCCGCATCCCTGCCCAGGAAGGCCCGCGCCGCGGCGAGGAGCTTCCCCCGTTTGCGCCGGTCCACGGCCTCGGCGGGCAGGCCGAAGCGGGTCCCAGTTCGGGCCTTCACCTCCACGAAGACGATGGTCTCCCCGTCCTTGGCGATGATGTCCACCTCCCCGCCGCGCCAACGCCAGTTCCGGGCGACGATGAGATATCCCCGGGAACGGAGGTACGCACAGGCCCTGTCCTCGGCGTCACGCCACTCCATGGCACCATCTTAATGGCCACCGCGTTTACGACCAAAGAGAAAAATTTCGTCCCCGCCAAGTTCACGGTATACTCTGGGGATATGCGCATCTTGATCCGACGGGTGGCGGTGATCGCGCGGCCCGAGGAAGGGGTCGTCCCCGCGGCCGACGTGGTGGTGGAGGGCAAATACTTCGCCGGGCTGTTCGGGCCCGGAGAGGCCCAGGGGGATTTCGATAAGGTGGTCGATGGCGAGGGGAAGCTCCTCGTGCCCGGGTTCGTGAACGCCCATACCCACCTCTCCATGACCCTCTTCCGCGGGTTCGCCGAGGACCTCACGCTCCAGGATTGGCTCGAGAAGAGGATCTGGCCCGCGGAGAGGAAGCTCACCGGGGAGACGGTGTACTGGTTCGCCCTTCTGGGGCTCGTGGAGATGATCCGGACTGGGACCACCGCCTTCGCCGATATGTACTTCTTCATGGAGGAGGTGGGGAGGGCGGTGGAGGAGGCCGGGCTGCGGGCCCTCCTCTCCTACGGGATCATCGCCCCCACCTCCGACCGCATGGAGCCGGAGCTCAGGAAGGCCGAGGGGTTCGCCCGCGAGTGGAACGGGGCCGCAGATGGACGCATCCGTTGTGCCCTTTCTCCCCACGCCCCCTACACTTGCGGCCCCGCGGTATGGCGGGAGGCCGTGGCCCTGGCCAAAGAGCTCAAGCTCCCCATCCACACCCATATCGCCGAGACCAAGCGCGAGGTGGAGGAGCACCGTGAGCGGCACGGCAAATCCCCGGTACAGTGGTTGGAGGAGCTCGGGGTCTTCGCGGTCCCGGTATTGGCGGCCCATTGCGTCTGGGTGGACGAGAAGGACATCGATATCCTCGCCGCCCACAACGTGAGCGTGGCCCATTGCCCCAGCTCCAACCTCAAGCTCGCCAGCGGCATCGCCCCGGCGTGGGCCATGCTGCGGGGCGGGGTGAACCTCGCCATCGGGACCGATGGGGCCGCTTCAAACAACGCGTTGGACATGGTGCGGGAGATGCGCCTCGCGGCGCTCCTGGCCAAGGCCCGGGCGGAGGATCCCCGCGCCATGCCGGCCCCCGAGGCCCTGAGGTCCGCCACCCAGCGGGGAGCACAGGCCCTGGGGTGGGGCAAGGAGCTGGGGATCATCGAGGAGGGATACATCGCCGACTGCGTGCTCTTCGATCTGGGCGAGGTGCACTTCGTTCCCGGGCATGATCCCCTGGCGGATCTCGTGTATACTGCCTGTGGAGCCGACGTAGAGATGGTGATGGTCGGGGGCGAGATCCTGATGGAGGGCCGCGAGCTCAAAACCCTGGACGAAGAGAGGATCACGGCTCGCTGTCGGGAACTGGCCCAGAAATTCCGCTGAGATGTTGGAGGTGTTTATGGCTCTTACCCAGGAGAAAAAGAAGGAAATCATCGACCAGTTCGCCCAACACCCCGGCGATACGGGTTCGGTAGAGGTCCAGGTGGCATTGCTCACCGAACGCATCAAGCAGCTCACCGAACATCTAAAGGTCCACCGCAAGGATTTCCATTCCCGGGTGGGACTCTACAAGATGGTGGGCCAGCGCCGGAGGCTCCTCCGGTACCTGCAGCGGACCGACCCCAAGCGCTACAAAGAGCTCATCGAACGCTTAGGCATAAGAGGTGTATAAGAGGTGCAACGACCGTACGTAATCGAAGAAGGGGAGTTAGCGGGAAGGACACTGACGCTGGAGACGGGCCTCATGGCCCGACAGGCCGATGGGGCCGTGTTCGTGACCTGGGGCGACACCAAGGTCCTCGTGACCGCGGTGGTGAGGCCCCTGGAGGAGGACCCCGGTTACTTCCCCCTGCGCGTGGACTTCGAGGAGAAGTTCTACGCGGGCGGGAAGATCCCGGGAGGTTTCTTCAAGCGCGAGGGAAAACCCTCCGACGAGGCGATCCTCGCCGCCCGCCTCATCGACCGTCCCATCAGGCCCCTGTTCCCCAAGGGGTACAAGGAAGAGATCCAGATCATCGCCACCGTGCTCTCGGCGGAGAAGGACTGCGCCCCCGAAGTGGCGGCGATGTTGGGGGCCTCGGCGGCCCTCATGATCTCCCCCGCCCCCTTTCAGGGCCCCATCGCCGGGGTCAAGGTGGGGATGCGGGACGGGGAGATCGTGGTCAATCCACCGGCGACGGTGCTCGAGGAAGGGGACATGGACATCACCGTGGCGGGGACGAAGGAGACCGTCACCATGGTGGAGGGCCACATGCGGGAGGTCCCCGAAGAGGTTGTCCTCGAGGCGATCAAGCGCGCCCACGGGGTGATCAAGGAGCTCATCGCCCTCCAGGAGCGCTTCGCCGCCAAGGTGCCGGTGGAGAAGCATCCCGTGCCCGAGCCCTCTCCCGAGGAGGAGAGGATCAGGGAACGGATGCGGGAACTGGTATGGAATAAACTGCCCCGGCTCCGTGAAGCTCCCTCAAAGAAGGACCGGGAGCGGATGGCCGAGGAGCTGGAGGAAGAGGCGGTCCAGGCCCTCCTCGCCGAGTACCCCGAGGAGGAGCACGGCACGGTGGAGAAGCTCGCCGGGGAGATCTTCGACGAGCTCTATCGGGAGTACGTGCGGAGATTGGTGCTCGAGGAGGGGATCCGGATCGACGGGCGAAAGCCCGATGAGATCCGTCCCATGAGCGCAAAGGTGGGCCTCCTGCCGCGGGTCCACGGGTCGGCCCTGTTCACCCGAGGCGAGACCCAGTCGCTGGGCACCTGCACCCTGGGGGCCACGCGCCGCGACGCCCAGATCATCGACCTCATGATCGAGGAGGGCATCAAGCGCTTCATGTTCCACTACAACTTCCCCCCCTTCTGCGTGGGGGAGGCGGGGAGGCTCTGGGCGCCCTCGCGCCGGGAGATCGGCCACGGGCACCTGGCGGAGGGGGCGCTCCTGGCGGTGATCCCGCCG
>JAJRVI010000087.1 GCA_024277405.1 Fidelibacterota bacterium | reverse complement strand
GGGAGACGTCTCCGTTGGGGTCGGTGAAGGATACGTTGATGTACTGCGTCCTCTTCATCCTGCGCGTGTAGTGGACCCCCGAGATCACGGGGCGGAGCGAGAGGAGTCGCCGCACGTCCCACAGGATGACCCGTCCGTCGGCGGACACGGTGGCGAGGCGCTCCCCGCCGGGCCCGAACCCCAGCGTCCAGAGGGGCGCCTTGTGGCCCCGTAGCTCCCCGAGCAGCGCCCCCTCCCCGGTGCTCCACAGGAAGACCTCGCGGGCGGAAGGGGCCAACGCGATGAACGCCCCGTCGGGGGAGAACGCCCCGGCGAAGACCTTCCGGGTCCCGGGCGCGAGGGTGGTCAGCGGCTCCCAGGTATCCACGTCCCACACGATGGCGATCCCGTCGGCGCCGGTGGAGAGAAGGAAACGCCCGTCCGCGGAGAAGGCGAGATCCCACACGGCCCCTCCGTGGCCGCGGAGCTCCCCCACCGGCACCAGGGACGCGGCATCCCAGAGGCGGATATCACCTCCCTTGCCGCCCGTGGCGATGAGGCCGCCGTCGGGGGAGAACGCGACGGACAGGGCGCCCTCGACGTGCGCCATCACCGTGGATATCACGCGCAACCCCGGGAGTCCCAACACGGAGAGGGTCCCGTCCTCCCCCACGCTCGCGACGCGCTCCATGCCGGGGCCCGCCGCGAGGGCCCACACGCGCCCCCCGTGGACGGCCGCCCGCCCCGATGCCGCGCCGGAACCGATGTCCACGAGGAGCACCGTGCCGTCGCCATGGCCCACCGCGATCTCCCCGGGGGAGACGGCGGCGAGGGTGTAGGCCCGCTCGCCCTCCGGCAGGGGGATCACCCGGACGAGGCCGAGATCGTCCCCGTCGCGGACCTCAAGCCCGTCCCCCACGGCGAGGACGAGGTAACGCCCATCGGGGGAGAACGCGATATCGGCCGCCCATCCCGTGTCGATGCCCGCCACCGCCCCAGCCGGGAGGGGGAATTCGCCCCCGGCGCCCGCCCAGGCGACGGCGACCACGCCGAGCCAAACCGTCCATACACGCATCTCCACCACCCCCCGCGAAATGAAACGGGGCCCCGTCAGGAGCGGGGCCCTTTCGACACGGCCGCGAAGCGTCCGCTATTCCCGCTGGACGCCGGTGAAGGTGAAGCCCTCGATCATCACCGCGGGGACCACGGTGGTGAACGCCCCGCCCCGGGCGAAGACCTCCCGCTCCTTCGAGATGGCTACCACGCGGGAAAACGCCCTGAGCATCGACTCCGTCCAGCGCAGGTTCGCCAGCGCCCGGACGATCTCCCCGTTCTCCACCAGGAACGTACCGTAGCGGGTCATCCCCGTCATCAGGGCCCTTTTCGTGTCTAGATACCCATTCACGTAGTGGAAGTTGGACACGAGGATCCCCCGCTTGCAGGAGGCGATCATCTCCTCCAGGGAAGAATCGCCGGGTTCCATGCAGATGTTCCAGGGGATCGCCCCCCACGGAGATCCGGGAGGGCCGGCGTGGCCGGTGGGCTCCGCCTTCGCTTTGGCGGCGCTCACCCGGTCGAACACCACCCCCCGGTTCACCCCCCGCTCGATGAGGACCACCTTCCTCTTCGGGGTCCCCTCGAAGTCGAAGGGGAGGCCCTGGGCCTCGGGCTCCCAGGCGGAGTCGTAGATGGTGACGTTCTCCCCCATGGACCGCTCCCCCAGCGCCCCGGCGAGGAAGCTCTGCCCCGAGAGGAACGCCTCCGAGCCGAACGCGGTGAAGGAGAGCCACATGAAGATCTCGGCGAGACACGCCGGCTCCAGGATCACGGTGTACTCCCCCGGGGGGAGCTCGACCTGATCGCGGTCCAGGGCGCAACGGGAGATGGCCCGCTCCGCGAGGGCGTCGAAATCGATCCTCTCCACGTCCGGGGAGAACGCGTCGACCCGGGCCATCCCCTCGCCGGACGTCACCACGAGCCCGATCTCCGCCCCGGTCACCGGCTGGTACGCCTCGAGCCCCTCGGTGTTGGCCAGGGCCACCTCCCACTCGGAGACGGAGAAGCTCCCGGCCACCTCGAATTTCCTCTCCCCCGCCACGGCGAAGATCCCCGCGAGCACCTCGGCGCGCTTGTCCGGGCCGAACCTCGGGGTGGCCTCGCAGTAGGTCTGGGTGGGGGTGTACTCCTGGGGGCCGAGGAGGCCGGGGAAGTGGGGGTTCTCGGGGAGGCGGCGCGCCATCTCCCGCGCCTTCCGCTCGGCGGCCACCAGGGCCTCGACCGAGAGCCGGTTGGTGCGGGCCACCCCGACGCGCTTCCCCTCCACCGCCTTGACGTAGATCGAGGTATCCTCCTCGGCCACGTGTTGGTGGATCTGCGAGCGGGTGAACCGGGTGAGCTCCGATCTCCCGCCCATGAACACGAGCTCCGTGGGCCCCTCCGCCCGCTCCAGCGCCGCGTGCAGTACCTCGAGGATCTTTTCCTTACCGATCATCTCCCGCTCCCTACCCTCACCTTCCTGAACCTGGCCGGGGCCGTCCCGTGAGCCACGTGCATCGTCTGCGGTGGCTCCCCTTTACCACAGTTGGGCAGGCCCCAGACCTTCCACTCCCGCGGCCCGCAGACGGCGTCACAGCTCCGCCAGAACTCGGGCGTGATCCCGGTGTAGACGGGGTTCTTGAGGAGCCGGACCTTCTTGCCGTCCCTTATCTCCCAGGCGATCTCGCAGCCGAACTGGAAGTTCAGCCTGAGGTCGTCTATGGACCAGGACTTGTTCGTCTGCATCAGGATCCCGTGTTTCGTGTCGGCGATGAGCTCGTCCAAGGTGGGGCCATCGGGGACGGGCTCCAGGTTGATGTTCACCATGCGGATCAAGGGGATGTTGTTCCAGGACTCGGCACGCATGCAGCCGTTGGAGCGGCGGCCGATGGCCGGGGCCGTCTCCCGGGAGGTGAGGTACCCCACCAGGATACCCTCCTGGATCAGGAAGCTCCGCTGGGCCGGGACGCCCTCGTCGTCGTAGCCGAAGGAACCGATGGAATCGGGGATGGTGGCGTCGGCAACGATGTTCACGATGTCCGAGCCGTACCGGTACTTCCCCAGCTTGTCCAGGGTGAGGAAGCTCCCGCCGGCGTAGGAGATCTCGGTGCCCAGCACCCGATCCAGCTCGGTGGGGTGGCCGCAGGACTCGTGCACCTGGAGGGCGAGCTGGTCGCTCGCCAGGATCAGGTCGAACTCCCCCGCGGGGCAGGGGTCGGCGGAGAGGAGGGCAACCGCTTCCTCCCGGATCCTCTCCGCGTTCTCCACCAGGCCCAGGGAGCGGATGAACTCGTACCCCCGGGCGGCGTAGTCCCCGCCGAAGGAGGTGGGGAAGGAGCGGCGCTGCACCTCCCGGCCCTCCACCGCGGTGGCCTCGATCCCCGCCCCGGCCTCCACGATCTCCTGCTCGATCTCCGCCCCCTCGGTGCTCAGGAAGAGCTTCCGGGTGCGGAAAAGCCGCATTTCGGCTTCGGCCTTGGCGATCCGCTTGTCCTTCCGGAGGATCCGCACGGCGGCGAAGAGGAGTTCGAGCTTCTCGTCCAGGGCCACCCCGAAGGGGTCGATCTCCCAGGGGCTGCGGTAGGTGCCCCGCTGGGGAGGGGTATCGTCCAGGCGCACCGGCTCGCGCTGGGTGCGGAAGCTCGCCTTCGCGATCTCCAGGGCCCTTCTCGCCGTCGCGGCCACGCCCTCCTCCGAGAGGTCGTTGGAGGCGGCGAACCCCCAGGAACCCTGGAAAAGCACCCGGATCCCGTAGCCCCGGGTCTCGGCCCGGGAGAGCCCCGCCACCTCCTCGTTGCGGACGGTGATGGACTCCGTCTCCCGCTCCAGGTACCGGGCGTCGGCGTACAGCACCCCCTCCTCGCCTTTGAGCCCGTCCAACGCGCTTCGAAGCCAGGCCTTTACCTCCATCTCCCTCCTTTCGCCGGAGGGTATAAAGGATCGTCCCGGCGCGGACAAGTTTTCGGGGCCGCCCGCCTTCCCCTCCCACGGGCGAAACGTGTTCCCCGGGGCTGCACGCGGGAACCGGCAGCGGGGGACATCCCCGCCGTTGCGCCCGGGACGAGGGGGACGCCGGGTAAAGACGGGGACGAAGCCCCACGGAACGTCCGGTACAAAGCCCGACCTTGCGGCGGGGAAAGTTGGAAGGTATGCCCCATGGGGACCGTTATCCGCGTTTCAGCGGATGGGGCGCACTGCCCTCAGGGGAATCCCTCGCCCTTTTCTTATCCGGTCTTTATCGGGATGGGTTCCGTCTTGCTGGTCACGCTCACTCCCGCCACCGAGAAGCTGGCCTCCATCGTGACGCTCCGGGCCCAGGTGGGGGCATCCGGGGCGGTGGTGATCTCTATCCTGGCCAGACCGTCGGAGTCCGTCATCACCGTGCCCGACTCCGGGTTGAGGGAGACGTAGCGGCTGGAGGCGGAGAAGCTCACCGGCACCCCGGCCAGGTTGGCGTCGGTATCGGGGACGCTCACCTTGTACTCCAGGTAGCTCGGGGCCGCCGTTATCGAAGCGGGGACCGTGACGAACCCTCCCTCCACCGCGACCTTTCCCGAGCTAGCGGTCCAGGTACCGATGAAGAAAGCCAGGGCTATCAACCCCGCGGCGAAAAGGCCCAGGAAGATAAAACCGGGAACGCTGATTAATCTTTTCATATCCCCTCTCCGAAAAGCGAAATTTAAAAGCAACTTCAGTATAGCGCCGGGCCCCATCAACTCAACCGGGGAAAAACGGGCCCCGATCCTAAAGGGGGATCCGCCACCCGCTGGGAGGGGCGGGGACGAACGAAAAGGCCGACGCCTCGGGGAAAAATCTTCTCTCGAACTTTCGGCCCCAGTGGCGGCATGATGGGGTTTCACGTCCGAGCCCGATTCGGCTCCCGACCCCGACGCGGGAGAAAGGGCCTTCCCCCCGTCCGTGGGCGCGATACACTTGGTGCGGGATTTTTGACGACAAGGGGGTGCAATCGCATGCGGGATGTGAAGGGGATCTGGTCCGCGATGGCGCTGGTCGCCGTGGCATTGTTCGTCGCCTCAGGGGCCCTCGGCCGGGAGCGCCCCGACCCCTGCGGCCTCCCCACCGCGCTCCTCCACGTGGTGGAGGGGGTCACGGTGACCTCCTATTGGACCGTTCAGGAATCCGTATACGCGGCCGCCGATCCGGACGCGCCCAAGATCACGGTCCCGGTGATCGTGGACGAGGAGACCGGGGAGATCGCCTACTACACCTGCATCAAGGCGTTCCTCCAGGAGATCAAAACCGAGGGGTGGGGGGAGACCATCGAGGGAGAGTTCCTCGGCTGGTGGGACGGTGCCTACCACCTGGGCCCGGCGCCGCTCGATGCCCAGGGGAACGAGCTCGTCACCTACCGCACCGTGGCCGTCGACCCCGCTGTGATCCCGCTCGGGGCGTGGGTGGTGATCCTCTTCCCCCCGGGCATACCGGCGTACGATTCGGGGACCTACCGGCTGCGCTGCCGCATGTTCCACGCCACCGACACGGGGGTCGAGGGCCCGTGGGTCGATGTTTATGTCGGCGACCAATACGCCCTGGACATGAACGAGACCCCGGACGCCTATTACATCGAGAACGCCCGCGTCCTGTGGTCGCTGAGCTTCCGGGCGTTGTGGGAATACCTCAGGAAGTGCGTCCCCTGCCCCCTAACGCCTTGACCCCGCGACGCAGACGATTCTTCAGGGAGGTAACGTGGCAGAGGCCAGAAAAACTCCCCCTCAGCGGTCTGGACACGCCTCCCGTACCGCGCCGGCGATGTCGAGAGCGAAGGCCCCCCATCGATCCTCCCGACGGGACCACACCCCAAAGGGCGGTACCATCCCGGTGAACACCGACGTGATGAGCAAGGGGCGGGGGCAGCGTTTCAGGTCGAGTGCCTCAGACCCATACAGCCACAAATTCAATGGTGAACCCCCACTAGATCGTGAGCTTGCACATCCGCAAATGAT
>JAJRVI010000086.1 GCA_024277405.1 Fidelibacterota bacterium | reverse complement strand
CATCCCCCCGCGAGGGCGAGGTATGGGTGGTGCGGGAGGCGGGGTACCTGTGGCTCGGGCGCGTGGCGCGGTGCACCCCGTCCGCGCAGGACTCGCGGTTGGTCCTCGTGCGCCGGGCCGAGGAGGTGGACCTCAAGGCCCACGAGGAGGGCCGCAAGATCGTGGACGACCGCCTCCGGGTGGCCCAACGGGAGGCGAAACGCCTGGGCCTCCCCATGAAGTTCGTGGCCGCCGAGCAGAGCCTCCACGGCGACTTCATCCGCCTCTTCTTCACCGCGCCCCAGCGCGTGGACTTCCGCAAGCTGGTGAAGCTCCTGTCCCGGGCGTTCCAGGCCCGGGTGGAGCTGCGCCAGGTCGGTCCCCGGGACGCGGCGCGGATGGTGGGCGGTGTCGGCGTTTGCGGCCGGGAGACCTGTTGCTCCACGTTTCTGTGCGAGTTCAGGCCCATCACCCTCAAGATGGCCTTCGACCAGAGCCTGGTGATCGCCCCCCAGCGCCTCACGGGGATCTGTGGGCGGCTCCGGTGTTGCCTGGCCTTCGAGCACGCCCACTATCGCGAGCTCCTCCAGGGCCTGCCCAAGGTGGGGAAGAAGGTCCGGGCCGGGGAGGTGGAGGGGCGCGTCGTGGCGTACAACATCTTCCGCCGCGTGGCGGTGATCGAGCGGGGGGACGGGACCCGGATCGAGGTCCCGTGGGAGGAGCTCAGGTCCCCCTGAAGGCCCCCGGCGGCCCCGCGAGCTGGATCGTCTGGGTGGGGAACGCGAACTCGATCCCCGCCTCCTCGAAGCGCCGCTTGATCTCCAGGTTTATCTCCTCGGTGGCCCGCAGGAACTCCTCGTAATCGGTGTACTTGCACCAGTGGGTCACCACGATGTTCAGGGAATAGGGACCGTACTCCTTGAAGTAGGCCCGGTAATTGGCGGTGCTGGGATGGTCGGCGAGGATCTCCCGCAGTATCTTCAGGGCCTCCAGGACCTTCTCGTAGGGGGTATCGTAGACGATCCCGATCACGTACTCGTTCTTTATCGTGGGGCGCTTGGCCACGTTGTTGATCAGGGTGTTCGCCATGGTGCGGTTGGGGATGGACACGAGGGTCCCGTCCAGGGTGCGGACCCGGGTGGAGCGGAGGCCGATGGCCTCGATCGTCCCCTTTATCCCCAGCTGGTCGAAGTCCACCCGGTCCCCCACCTCGCAGGGGCGATCCAACAGGATCGCCAGGGCCCCGATGAAGTTGGACAGCGTCTCCTGGGCCGCCAGGGCCACCGCCAGGCCCCCGATCCCCAAGCCCGCCAGGAGGCTGGTGACGTTGTAGCCCAGGTTCTGGAGCACGAGCAGGATCCCGATCGCCCACACGAAGAACTTGGTGACCTTGGAGAGGATGGGGATCACCTGGTCGTCCAGCTTGGTCTCGGTGCGGCGGGCCCGCTCCCGCCAGAGGGAGAACGCGAGGTCCACGAGCTTCGTGACGATGTAGATCACGACGACGGTCAGGGCGGTGATGAAGAGCCCCCTCACGACCCCCGCGGCCGCCTCCGGCAGGGTGAATAGATTCGCCCCGACCCACAGGGCGAGGAGGTACAACAGGGCGCCCAGGGGCTTTCCGAAGAGCGCCCGGAGACTCCTATCTATGCCCTCGGGGATCGCGCGGAGCTTGAGCGCCCTGGCCGCCAGCCACCGCACCACGGCGTGGGCCAGCGCCGCCGCGAGCAACAGGCCGAAGAAGACGATGTACTTCCACAAGGCATTTCCCAGGATCTCGGTGTTGAAGAACCACATCTCAGGCCTCCATCAGCACCAGCCCGGGTATGGCCCGGAGGCGGGGGAGCTCGGCGCTGGGGAGGACGAGGTGCACCAACACCCCCCCGTCCCGGTCCCCCAGGACCTCCAGCTTCCCCCGCCTCCCCAGGAACGCGAGGAGATCGCCCTTCTCGTAGGGGACCAGGGCCTTGAGATCCACCCAGTGATCCTGGAGGGCCTCGGCGATGGCCCGCTTCAGCTTCTCCATACCCCAGCCCAACCGGGCCGAAACCTCCACGTACCGGCCGGCCTCGAGCTTCAGCTCCCCCAGGATCGCCTCCTGTCGCGCATCACGCACGAGGTCGAGTTTGTTGAGGACGTGCAACACCGGGGGGCGGGGCTCGTCCGGGGCGAACACCTCCTCGGCCAGGATCCGCTCCACCGCCCGGAAGTGCTCCAGGACCCGGGGCGAGGAGGCGTCGAGCACGTTGAGGAGCAGGTCGGCCTCCCGGGCCGCCTCCATGGTGGCGCGGAACGCGGGGATGAGCTGATTGGGGAGCTTGCGGATGAAGCCCACGGTGTCGCTCACCAGCACGAACTTCCCCTCCTCCAGTGCGATCCGGCGGACCACGGTATCGAGGGTGGCGAAGAGCTTGTCCTCCACGAGCACCTCCTCTCCGGTCAGGCGCCGGAAGAGGGTGGACTTCCCGGAGTTGGTGTAGCCCACGATCGCCACCTGGGGGATGGCCGCGGTCCGGCGACGCTTGCGCCGCACCTCCCGCACGCGATCGGCCTCCCGCAGGGCCCGTCGGACGGCCTGGATGCGGCGTTTCACCTTGCGCCGCTCGATCTCCATCTTGGTCTCCCCGGGCCCCATGGTGCCGATCCCGCCGCCCGGGTTGGTGAGGGCCTTCCCCCATCCCCGGAGCCGGGGGAGGAGGTACTCCAGCTGGGCGAGCTCCACCGCGAGCTCCGCCTCCTTGGTCCCGGCCCGTTGGGCGAATATGTCGAGGATGAGCTGGGTGCGATCCACGATCTTCAGCCCCGTTATCTCCTCCAGTGTGCGGGCCTGATCCGGGGAGAGCTCGTCGTTGAAGAGGGCCGTGTCCGCGCCCAGGGCCGCCGCCAGGTCCCGGAGCTCCTCGGCCTTCCCCTTGCCGATGAAGGTGGCGGGGTCCGGCCGGCGGCGGTGCTGCAACAGGTGCCCTACCACCAGCACCCCCGCAGTGTAGGCGAGGGCGCGGAGCTCCTCGAACGTCTCCCGCTCCTCATCGGACGCCCCCGGGGGGAGGATCCCCACCAGTATCGCCCGCTCCCCGCCATACACGCGGGCGCGGCGGCCGAGGTAGTCCTCGATCAGATAGCGCTGGTTCCCTCTACCCATACCCTCGCCCCGAGCCGGGCCAATTTCTCCTCCATATTCTCATATCCGCGCAGGAGGTGTTCCACCCCCCTCACCCTGGTTTCCCCCCGGGCGGCGATGCCGGCGATGACCAACGCGGCCCCGGCCCGGATATCGGTGGCGACCACCTCCGTCCCCCGGAGTTCCCCCACCCCCTCCACCAGGATCGCCTGGCCCTGGAGGGTGATCCGTGCCCCCATCCGGATGAGCTCGCCCACGTGGCCGAACCGGGACTCGAACACCCGCTCCCAGATCACGCTCCTCCCCCGGGCCAGGGACAGGAACGACGTCAACTGGGGCTGGAGGTCGGTGGGGAACCCGGGGTAGGGCGCGGTCTCCACCTCGATCCCCCTCCAGCGCCCGGCGGGGGAGGCCCGTACGCGATCGCCCCGGACCTCCACCTCCACCCCACTCTCCTCCAGCTTGGCGAGGAGGGCGGTGAGGTGTTCCGGGCAGACGCGCACGAGCTCCACCTCCCCCCCGCTTATCGCCCCCGCCAAAAGATAGGTCCCCGCCTCTATCCGGTCGGGTATCACCTCGTGTTCCGCCCCGCGCAGCTCCCCGCCGCGGATGGCGATCCGGTCCTCCAGTACCTCCGCCTCCGCTCCCATGGCGGAGAGCAACCGCACCAGGTCCATCACCTCCGGCTCCCGCGCGGGGTTGACGATCTCCACCCCCTCGGGGAGCGTGGCCCCCACGAGGAGGAGCTGTTCCGTCGCCCCCACCGAGGGGTACCGCAGCCACACCTCGCCCCCGTGCAGGGCCCCCGCCGCGTGGACCACCCCCTCGTCCACCCGGATCTCGGCCCCGAGCCGCGCGAGCCCCATGAGGTGCAGGTCAACGGGCCGGGCCCCGATGACGCACCCCCCGGGGAGCGGGACATGGGCCTCTCCCAGGCGGGCGATGAGGGGGCCCAGGCAGAGGAAGGAGGCGCGCATGCGGGAGACGATCTCCCGGGGGGCGACCGGGACCCGGGCCTCCCCCCGGATCACGAGCACGTCCCCGTGGCGCTCGACCCGTTTCCCCAGGGCCTCCACCAGGGCCACCTGGGTCCTCACGTCCAGGAGATCGGGCACCCGCCTCAGGACCAGGGGCTCCTCGGTGAGGAGGGAGGCCACGATGGCGGGGAGGACGGCGTTCTTGGCCCCGGAGATCTCCACCCGGCCGGAGAGGGGTCGTCCCCCGCGGATCGCGATCACGGGAGCCACGGCAACGGGTCCACGGGCTTCCCGTAGCGGCGGATCTCGAAGTGGAGGTGGGGGCCCGTGGAGAGCCCGGTGTTCCCCGAGAGGGCGATCACCTGGCCCTGCTCCACGAACTGGCCTACCTCCACCAGGGCCTGGGAGAGGTGGGCGTAATACGTGGAGAAGCCGCCGGCGTGTTCGATCACGACGAGGATCCCATACCCGCCCTGTCGCCCGGCGAAGCTCACCACCCCGGCCGCGGCCGCGTGCACGGGCGTCCCCTCGGGCACCCCGAAGTCGATCCCGGTGTGGAAATCCGGGGT
>JAJRVI010000085.1 GCA_024277405.1 Fidelibacterota bacterium | reverse complement strand
TGGAGGTTGGGCTCGGAGGAGGACAGGCGTCCCGTTGCTGTCCCCGTCTGATTGAACGAGGTGTGGATTCGCCCCGTCCTGGGGTGGACGTACCTCGGCAGCTTCTCCACGTAGGTGTTCCGCAGCTTCTCCAGCTCCCGGTAGGCGAGGAGCTTCGCGGGGAACTCGTGGAACCGCGAGAGCTCCCGCAGCACCTGGGCATCAGTGGAGGGGCCGGTCTTGGTCTTGGCGATCACGGGGAGCTTCAGGCGCTCGTAGAGGATCTCCCGCACCTGGGGGGTGGAGTTGGGGTTGAACCGGGACCCGGCGAGCTCGTAGAGCTCCTCCCGGAGCCTGCCCAGCATGACCTCGAGCTCCTTCGCCTGTTCCCGCAGGACCTCCACGTCCAGGAGGACCCCCCGGCGCTCCATCCACGCCAGCACCTCGATGAGGGGGAGCTCCACCTCCTCGTAGAGCCTCGTGAGCCCGTTTTCCTCTAGCTTCTCCCGCAACGGCTTGGCGAGCCGGGTGATCACCTCGGCGTCGGCGGCGGCGTACGCGGTGGCCCGCTCCACCGGGACCTCCTCCATCCCCCGCTCCCCTCCCACCGCCAGGAGCTCCTTGTACTTGCGCATCCGCTCGCCCAACACCTCCTGGGCGATCACCTCCAGGGCGTGGGAGGGAGCGTCGGGGTTGAGGAGCCAGTGGGCGATCATGGCGTCGAAGGAGATCCCCCGGAGCTCGATCCCGTAGTTGGAGAGGACCTCCATGTCGTACTTCAGGTTCTGGCCGATCACCCGGTGGTCCTCGTCCTCCAGGAGGGGCTTGAGCCTTTCGAGGACGTGCTCCTGGGATAGCTGGGAGGGGGCCCCCAGGTACCGGTGGCCCACCGGGATGTAGAACCCCTCGTACGGCGAGATGGCGAGCGCGATCCCCACGATCTCGGCGGAGAAGGGGTCGGTGCCGGTGGTCTCGAGGTCCAGGGCGAACTCCCGGGCCCGCCCCAACCTCTCGAGGAGCTCCTCCAGGGAGTCTCCGTCGAGGATCGCTTTGTACACGGGCTTCGGTTCGCCCGCGGGCATCCGCTCCCGGAGCTCCTCGTACCGGGACTCCAGGCCGAGCTCCTTGATGATGGAGTAGAACTCGAGCTTCCCCAGGAACTCGAGCAGCGCCTCCGTATCCAGTGGGGCGGGGGCGCACTCCTCGAGCGAGATCTCCAGGGGGGCCTCCTTCAGGCGCACCAGCTCCCGCGAGAGGAGCGCCTCCTCCCGGTGGGCCTTGAGGGCCTCGGCCACCCGTTTGTTGGGGATCCGCTCCGCCGCCTGGAGCACCGCCTCCAGCGATCCGTACTGCTGGAGGAGCTTCTTGGCCGTCTTCTCCCCGATCCCCTTCACCCCGGGGACGTTGTCGATGGAGTCCCCCACCAAGGCCAGGAGGTCCACGATCCTCTCCGGGGGGACGCCGTACCGCTCCTCGATCCCCTTCCGATCCAGAAGCTCCAGGCGATCGGTGGGGCGGCGGCCCGGCTTCAGGATGAACACCTTGTCGGAGACGAGCTGGGCCATGTCCTTGTCCCCGGTCAGGTGCAGCACCGGGATCCCCTGTCTCTCCGCGAGCTTGGACAGGGTGGCCATGATGTCGTCGGCCTCGTAGCCCTCGAGCTCCAGACGCTTCAGGCCGAACACGTCCACCAGTTCCTTGACGAGGGGGAGCTGAACCTTGAGGGGATCGGGCATCTCCTTCCGGGTGGCCTTGTACTCCGCGTAGGCGACGTGCCGCAGCGTCGGCCCCTTGGCGTCGAAGGCCACCACCACGTACCGGGAGGGATACTCCCGCAGGGCCATGAGCAGTGTGCGGGTGAAGCCGTAGACGGCGTTCACCGGCATTCCTTTCGAGGTGGTGAGCTCGGGCAGGGCGTAGAAGGAGCGGAACAGGGCCGAATGGCCGTCTATGAGCAGCAGCCGCTCCGGGACCTCTTTCACCCCCAGGAGGTCGTAGAGCGTCATCTCCGCGAGAGCAAAGCACACACCGCGAGCGCCAGGGCGTCCGCGGCGTGGTCGGACACGAGCCCCCCGGTCCCCAGGAGGTGCTCCACCATCCCCAGTACCTGGACCTTGGGGGCGTCCCCGTAGCCGCAGATGAACTTCTTCACCTGGCGCGGGGAGAAGGAGAGAAACTCCCGTCCGTCGGCCAGGAGCGCCACCACCCCCGCCACCTGGGCGGTCAGCATCGCCGCGGATACGTTCTTCGCCAGGAAGACCTCCTCCACCGCCACCACCTGGGGGTCGTGCTCCTCCACCACCCGCTCCAGGGCGGCGAATATCGCCCGGAGCCTCCGGGGCAGCGGATCGCCGGGCTTGGTGCGGATGGTCCCCTTGGCCACGAGCCGGAACGCCGTCCCCGCGCCCTCCACGATCCCGTAGCCGGTGGCCGAGAGCCCGGGATCCACCCCCAGCGCCCTCATTGGGAGGCGAGCAGCTCCTTCAACTTCGCCCAGCGGGGATCAACCTCCTTCTCCACCGCCTTGCAACCCGGCCGATGATCCTCGCGGTTGAGGTTCGCCCCGCAGTGGGGGCAGATGCCCTTGCAGTCCGGCCTGCACAGGGGCTTCCGCTCGATGGCCAGCCGCACCCCGTTCTCGATATAGGGGCGAAGCTCCAGGTACTGCATCCCCGGGGGGACCTCGTCGATGGGGACCTCCAGGAACTCGTCCTTGTCGAAGTGCTCGAGGATGTCGGCGAGGCACCGGGAGCAGCTCCGGTGGATGCGTCCCCGCACGTGCAGGAACAGGTAGATCCGGTCCTCCTGGTAGAACGCGGATCCGTCCGCCTCCACCGGGCCCTCCAGGGCGAGGGTTTCCTCGTACCACCGGACGGCCTTCAGGTCCTCCTCCCCGGAGAAGAGGACCGGCCTTCCCGGGTTGGCCCACACCTGTTTGAGCTCGAGACGCATCGTCGCCTCCTTCTCCCGTAGCGCCCCCACCACGGGCCTCTATCCGCTACAACTTTCCCCCATCGTCCCACGTCGTCAAGGACCCCCGTGCCCAGATCCCCATCGGCGCGGTGGAGCCGCCGGGGCGGGGCGGTACAATGCGGCGAGAGGAGGCGTAATGATTCTGTGGATCGTCGTCGGGATCGTCGCGGCTGTGGTACTGTGGCTAGTCCTCACCTACAACCGCCTGATCCGGCTCTCGGTGAGGGCGGACGAGGCGTGGCGCAACATCGACGCCCTGCTCCGCAAACGAGCGGACCTCATCCCCAACTTGGTGGAAACGGTCAGGGGCTACGCCTCCCATGAGCGGGGGATATTCGAGCGGGTGGCTGAGGCCCGCTCCGCGTCCCTTAAGGCCCGGACGCCACGGGAGCAGGGGGAGGCCGACAATTTCCTCCGGGAGACGCTGAAGACGTTGTTCGCGGTGGTGGAGAATTACCCCGAGCTCAAGGCGAACGAGAACTTCCTCGAACTCCAACGGAGCCTGGAGGACCTGGAGGAGGAGATCGCCCGCTCCCGGCGGTACTACAACGCCGTGGTGCGCGACCTCAATACCGCGATACGTTCCTTCCCCACCAACATGGTGGCGGGGTTCTTCGGGATCCGGCCGCGGGAGTTCTACGAACTCCCCTCCGCGGAGATGCGGGAGCCGCCGAAGGTGAGCTTTTCCCGATGAAATACCGGCTTTTTCCCGTCATCCTCTTCGTTCTGTGTGCCGCGGCCCTCTCCGGCGCCGAGGAGATCCGGGACTTCCGCGTGGCCGTGGACATCGGGGCCGACGCCGTCGTCACCGTGACCGAGGAGATCTCAGTGTACTTCGACTTCCCCCGTCACGGGATCATCCGGGAGATCCCGTACTCCTACCGGCTCTCCACCGGGGAGAGGTTCAACCTGAGGATCGCGGTGGAGGAGGTGCGGGCCGACGGCAGGGAGGTCCCCGTGGCGACGGCCCGGAGCGGGGGGCGCCTGGTACTCAAGATCGGGGATCCCGACCGCTACGTCACCGGGACCGTGACCTATCTCATCCGGTACCGCGTGGAGCGGGCGCTGCGGGTCTACGGGGACGAGGTAGAACTCTATTGGAACGCCATCGGGACCGAGTGGACCATGCCCATCGCCCGCGCGGCGGTGCGGGTACGCCTCCCCGAGGGCGTGCCCGCCGATGCCATCAGGTACCTGGGGTACCGGGGGGCCTACGGCTCCCAAGAGCCGTTTTCCCTGGGGTTCGCCGAGGGGGAACTCGTGGGGGAGGCGGAGGGGCTCCTCCCCGGCGAGGGGATCACGGTGGCGGTGCGCTTCCCCGTGGGATACGTGGTCCTCCCCGGGTTCGGCCGAAAACTCCTGTGGTTTCTGGCGGACAACGCCTACGCCGGGATTCCCCTGTTCACCCTGCTCGCCATGTTGGGGATCTGGTGGGTAAAGGGCCGCGATCCCCGCAAAGGGACCATCCCCATCGAGTACTCCCCGCCCGAGGACGTGCATCCCGCGGCCGCGGGGGTCCTGATCGACGATCGCTTCGATCCCCGGGATCTCGTGGCGGGGATCATATCCTTGGCGGTCAAAGGCCACCTGAAGATCGTCGAGATCGGTGGTACCGGTGACGATCCGACCGATTACCGCCTCCGCTTAGTCCCCAAGGACGAAAGGCTTCCCCGGTTCGAACGATCCCTTTTGCGCAAGCTCTTCAAAGGGGAGAAGGACAAAGAGGTCCGTCTCTCCGAGCTGAAGTACGAGTTCTATCGGGAGGTCCCGGCCCTCGCGGCCCGGATCTACATGGATCTCACGGAGAAAGGGTTTTACCCCGCCAACCCGGATCGGGTGCGGAACGCTTATCGAAGCCTGGGGACAATCCTGGTCTTTTTGGGGCTCGGGTTGGGGATCTTCATGCAGTCCCTCTACTTGGGGCTCTCCGTGGGGGCCGCCGGTGTCATCGTGCTCCTTTTCGCGCCGTATATGCCGAGGAAGACGAGAAAGGGCATGGAGGCCCTGCGGCGGGTCTTGGGGCTCGAGGAATACATCCGCCGGGCGGAGGAGCCGTACCTCGAGTTCGCCGCCGCCGAACGGCACTTCGAGGAGCTCCTCCCCTACGCCATGGCGTTCGGGATGGTGGAGCGCTGGACCCGCAAGTTCGAGGGCCTCCTGAAGGCCCCGCCGTCTTGGTACGAAGGTCGCTTCCCCACCTACAGCCCCTACCTCTTCGGTACCAGGCTCTTCATCTTCCAGCGGATGGCCCACACGGCGGCCACGGCGGCGCCCCGCTCCGCCGGCGGGGGCGGGTGGCGGGGCGGTTCCGCCTTCGGCGGCGGGGGCTTCTCCGGCGGGGGGATGGGCGGGGGCGGGGGAGGTTCGTGGTAGGCGATGGCGGCGACGCTCCTCGTCCTCGCGGCGTTGGCCCTCTTCTTCCTCGGGTGGGAATTCCACCGGGCGTCGCGGCGGCTCGAGAGGGGGGCCCGCAGGGTGGACGAGGCCTGGGACCGGGCCGAGAGGGCGTTTCGCGCGCGGCTACACGCGCTCGAGGAGTTCCTCTCCTCCCTGCGCCGGGCGGGCTACGTGCCCGAGGGCCAGCGGGAGCTCCGCGCGCTCCTCGACGAGGCCCGGAGCGCGGAGCTCACCCCCCGTTCGATCGCGGAGATGGACGAGCGGTTGCGGACGGTGCTCTGGCGGATCTTCGCCGCCCTCCCCCGGGAGCGGCCCCGGTACCTCCGGGAGAGCCAGAACCGATTGGCCGAGGCCGCGGAGGAGTTCGATCTGGCCCGCCGGCGCTACAACGACCTCGCCCGGATCTGGAACGGGCTCCTCCTCCGGTTCCCCTACAGGTTCGTGGCCGCCCGCAAGCGGCTCTCGCCCCGGGACCTCCTCCCCGTCCGCTCCGAGTGGGAGCTCCTCTGATGGGGCGGCCACGGGCGTGCCCTCGCGGATCGGCGGCGAAGCCCCATGGGACTTGACTGGGTGCGCGGGCCCTCGGTATAGTGCTTTTCGACTGAGATTTGCCTGAATACTTTCGAGGAGGTGTGGCATGGGCAGGAGGATCCTGGTTTTGGCGCTTCCGCTGTTCCTTCTCGGCCTCGGGGCGGTGGGAGCGGAGAAGTACATCGTGGCCTCCGATATCCCCTGGGCCCCGTTCGAATGGGCCTCGCCGGAGGGCGACTACCTCGGGTTCGATCTCGATGTGATGCGCTGTATCGCCGTCCTGAAGGGATATGCAATCGAGATCCGCCCCGTGGCGTTCGACTCCATCATCCCCGCGGTGGTCCTCGGCGAGGTAGACATCGGGGCCTCCGGGTTCACCATCACCGCCAAGCGCGAGGAGGTCGTGGACTTCTCCAACCCCTATTGGCTCTCGAACCAGGCCGTCCTCATCCGCAAGGACGCCGCGTTCAAGTCCCTGGACGACCTCTTCTGTTGCGGCCACAAGATCGGTGCCCAGCGTGGGACCACCGGGGCCGATTGGGTCCAGTCCAACCTCGTGGACAAGGGCGTCGATGTGAAGCTGGTCCTCTACGAGACCTATCCCGAAGCGGTCCTCGACCTCGTGAACGGGCGCCTCGATGCCGTGGTCCAGGACGAGCCTGCCTCCCAGCAGTCCATCTCCGCTTATCCCGAGCTCAAGGTGCTGGACATCCTCGAGACGAACGAGTACTTCGGCTTCCTCGTCGCCAGCGGTGACCCCAAGGGCCTGTTGCGGAAGATCAACGACGGCATGTACGAGCTCGGCCTGCGGTACGATCTCTCGCTCCCGGCCGAGGGCCAGTGGAAGGTGAAGTTCTACATCGTGCCCGGCTCCCCGTGGGACTACCTCGTCCGGGCGTACTTCGGGCCCCCGCTGGAAAAGGTGGAGGCGGCATGGAAGGCCTGCATCGGCACCCTCTACGATAAGGGCCGCACTCCGGAGGAGAGGGTGTACGAGTTCGCCAAGTGCCTGGCGGAGAAGGCCTCCGAGTGAGCTGATGTGGGCACCGGGGGAGGGGCGTGGACGTCCCTCCCCTTCTTTTTTAACCTTACGGATACGATGACCGCGGTCGATTGGCAGAACCTCGTCCAGGGCATCCCGTCGCTGCTCCGGGGTCTCCTCGTCAACCTCGAGATCCTGTTCGGCCTCATCGCCTTGGGGTTCGCGGTGGGGATCCTGATCGCCCTCATCCAGGTCTATAGCCCGCGGCCGCTCTCCGCCCTGGCGGTGGGGTACGAGTGGTTCTTCCGCGGGGTCCCGGAGATGGTCCTCCTGATGCTGATCTACTTCGGGCTGCGTCAGTTCCGGGTGGGGATAACCCCCTTCATCGCCGCGGTGATCGCGCTGGGGCTACGGTCGTCGGCCTACCAATCCCAGATCTTCCGGGGAGCAATCCAGGCGGTGGGGAGGCGGCAGATGATGGCGGCCCTGTCGGTGGGGATGACGCGGCTCCAGGCCATCCGGCACGTGATCCTTCCCCAGGCCCTGCGGCTCTCCATCCCCCCGTGGTCCAACGAGTTCTCCTCGGTGCTCAAGGACACCACCCTCGCCTCGGCCATCGGCGTGATCGAGGTGTTCAAGAAGGCGCGGTTCATCATGGGGCGGAACTACGCCCTCGCGCTCCCGATCTTCATGGTGGTGGCCCTGTTCTTCCTCTTCCTCACCTACGCCGGCAACTGGGCGCTGGGGGCCCTGGAGCGCCGTTACCGGATCCCCGGGTTCGAGGCGAAAGGAGCGGGAGAGAGGTTCTGATGGCTCTCTTAGTCGTAGAGGACCTACACAAGCGCTACGGGAAGGAGGAGGTACTGCGGGGGGTCTCCTTCGTGCTCGAGCGGGGCGAGACGAAGGTGATCATCGGCCCCTCGGGGACGGGGAAGTCCACGCTGCTCCGGTGCATCAACCGTCTGACGGAGCCCGATCGCGGGCGGATATGGCTCAACGGGGTGGAGGTGACCTCCCCCAGGACCAATATCTACAAGATCCGGGCCCAGATCGGGTTCGTCTTCCAGGACTTCAACCTCTTCACCCACCTCACCGCCCTGGACAACGTCCGGCTGGGGCTCATCCGGGTGAAGGGGATGGGGAAGCGGGAGGCCACGGAGCGGGCCATGCGGGAGCTCGAGCGGGTGGGGCTCGGGGACAAGGCCGACGCGTACCCGGCACAGCTATCCGGGGGCCAACAGCAACGGGTCTCCATCGCCCGGGCCCTGGCCATGGACCCCAAGCTCATCCTCTTCGACGAGCCCACGAGCGCCCTTGACCCCGAGCTCATCGGCGAGGTGCTCCAGGTGATGATCGAGCTCGCCGAGGGGGGGATGACGATGCTGGTGGTGACCCACGAGATGGGGTTCGCCCGCTCGGTGGCCGACGAGATCATCTTCATGGAGAAGGGCGTGATCGTGGAGCAGGGGCCCCCGGAGGTGCTCTTCACCAACCCTAGGGTGCCCCGGACGGCGGAGTTCCTCCGCAAGATCACCGAGTTCTACGGGGAAAGCGGCTGAACAATGGAGCTCATCTTCAGGTGGGAGTGGCTCCCGCAGCTGGGGAAGGGGCTCGTGCTCACGGTGGAGCTCACCGCCGCCTGCATCTCCATAGGGGCGGTACTCGGCCTCATCCTCGCCATCGCGCGCCTCTACGGGCGGAACGTGGTCTACTGGCTGGCCAGCGCCTACGTGCAGTTCTTCCGGGGTACACCGCTCCTCGTACAGCTCTTCATGGTGCACTTCGGCCTCGCCGGGTGGGGGATCCGCCTCTCGCCCCTCTTCTCCGGCATCATCGCCATGGGCCTGAACACCGCGGCGTATCAGGCGGAGTACTTCCGCGGGGCGATCCAGGCGGTGAAACGGGGACAGGCCCTGGCGGCGCTGTCGTTGGGGATGACGCGTTGGCAGACCATCCGCTACGTGATCCTCCCCCAGGCCTTACGGCTGGTGCTTCCCGCGTGGTCCACCGAGCTTGTCTACATGCTGAAGTACACCTCCATCGTCTACCTGATCGGGCTCCCCGACCTCATGGGCATCGGCCGGACCATCGCGAGCCACAACTTCAGGTTCTTCGAGATCTATGCCGTGGTGGCCCTGATTTACCTCGCGCTGGTGCTCCTGATCACCTTCGCGCTCAGGTACGTGGAGGCGAGGATCCGGGTGCCGGGCCTCGGCACCGTCCGCTGAACAGGCGGAATCGGAGGGAAGGATGGGAACACTGCAGAAGAGGGATCTCGTTACTCTGGCGGACTGGAGTCCGGGGGAGATCTGGGAGGTACTCGAGTTGGCCAAGCGCCTGAAGGAGGAGCGCAGGGCCGGCATCCGCCACGATCACGTCCTCGTGGGGAAAACCCTCGCCCTCCTCTTCCAGAAGCCCTCCCTCAGGACCCGGGTCTCGTTCGCGGTGGGGATGGAGGAGCTCGGGGGGCGCGCCCTCTACCTCGGCCCCGACGAGGTGAAGCTCGGGGTGCGGGAGACGGTGGAGGATGTGGCCCTCGTCCTCTCCCGCTACGTACACGGGATCATGGCCCGGGTGTTCGAGCACGCCGTGGTGGAGGAGCTCGCCCGGTTCGCCACCGTTCCGGTGATAAACGGCCTCTCCGACGCCTACCACCCCTGCCAGGCCCTGGGGGACATGCTCACCATCTGGGAGAGGAAGCGACGCCTCGAGGGCCTCACCCTCGTCTTCGTGGGGGACCCCAACAACGTGGCGAACTCCCTCATGATCGCTTGCGCCAAGCTGGGCCTCCGTTTCCGCCTCGCCTGTCCCCCGGGCTACGGCCCCGGGGAGGAGGTCCTGGCACACGTGCGGGCCGCTGGGGGCGAGGTGGAGGTCATCCACGATCCCCGGGAGGCCGTGGCCGGTGCCGACGTGGTCTACACGGACGTCTGGGTATCCATGGGGGAGGAGGCCATTGCCGAGAGGAAGAAGCGCGATTTCGCGGGGTTCACGGTGGACCTCTCGCTGCTGGAGAGGGCGAAGCCGGACAGCATCCTCATGCACTGCCTCCCGGCCCACTACGGCGAGGAGCTTACCTACGAGGCAGCCCGCTCGCCCTATTCGGTGATCTTCGAGCAGGCGGAGAACCGCCTCCACGCCCAGAAGGCCCTCCTCGCCCTGCTGTTGGGCTGATCCCGGCGTCCGACCCGGGTAGACGTGGTACTTGAACCGGGGGTGTCATTGATGTATAAGTGGCCTTTGTGTTCAACGGAGGTGTTGTTCCTCCTTTCGGCACTCCCTCCTTTGTCCGGCGCGGGGCGTCATTTTAAGGGGCCCCGCGTTCTTTTTTGCGGCTAAGATCTGCACGCGATGTTGAACCCCATCCGCTGGCGGGACGGGGCCGTCGAGATCCTGGACCAGACGGAGCTCCCTTGGCGCGAGGTCTGGCGTCACCTGCGCGGTTGGGAGGAGGTCGCCGAGGCGATCCGGGCCATGCGGGTGCGGGGTGCACCCCTGATCGGGATCGCCGCCGCGTACGGCCTCGTCCTGTCCGTATGGCATCTGGGGGCGGAAGCCGACCCGGAGGCACCGTTCCGGGAAGCCCTGGAGGGGCTCTCCCGCGCCCGCCCCACCGCGGTGAACCTCTTTCGGGCGCTGGAGCGGATGCGAGCCGTCTTCCGGGACCATCTGGACCGGGAGACGCTGCGGGACGCGCTCCTCGCCGAGGCCAGGCGGATCCACCGGGAGGAGGTGGAGGCCTGTCGGGCCATGGGACGGTTGGGGGCCGAGCTCCTTCCCCCGGGGGCGGTGGTAGTCACCATCTGTAACACCGGCGCGCTGGCTACCGGGGGATACGGGACCGCGCTGGGGGTGATCCGGGCCGCATGGGAAATGGGGAGGCTCTCCCGGGTATACGCCCTCGAGACCCGACCCCGGCTTCAGGGGGCGAGGCTCACCGCTTGGGAGCTCCTGCGGGAGGGGATCCCTTTCTGCCTGATCGTGGACTCCGCCGCCGGCTCGCTCCTCTCCCGGGAGAGGGTAGACGCCGTCCTCGTGGGCGCCGATCGCATCGCCCGCAACGGCGACACCGCCAACAAGATCGGGACCTACCCCCTGGCGGTGCTCGCCGCCCGGCACGGGGTCCCCTTTTACGTCGTCGCCCCCACCTCCACCATCGATCCCGCCCTCCGCAGCGGCGGGGAGATCCCCATCGAGGAACGGGATGAGGAGGAGGTCCTCGTCCCGTACGGGGCGAGGTTCGCCCCGGAGGGCGCCCGGGCGTGGAACCCCGCGTTCGACGTGACACCCGCGGAGCTCATCACCGCCATCGTGACCGAGCGGGGGATCCTGCGCCCGCCTTACGAGAGGTCCATCGGCAGGCTCTTTTCCTGACCTAAGGCAGTGAACCTCCTACGGAACCGTTGTGGATGAGACCGGTGCCCACGGTGAGGGCCAAAAGCTACGAGCTCTTACAGATCTTCGCCATGCGGTATGAACTTGCGGAAGACTTCGAGGCTATACATTTTTAAGGCAAGTCTCATTCGGCGCTGCCCGAGGAGCTCATGGAACTGCCAGCGAGTCAATCCGGCCAGCTCGCGCGCCTTGGCCAACGAGAGCACACCCCGCTTGTATAAGGCTAAGGCCAGCTCCTTGCGCAGTTCCCGTTGCACTTCCTCAGGCGGTAGCTTCAAAGCGCTCACGACTTCCTCCGGAATTTCCAGCTGAACCGGCGGGTGCTGGAGCGGCCGGAGGTCCAGGAGGAAAGATATTATGGCGGCTGCGAAAGTAACCCAATTAGGGGGCAAGACCGAAGCCTTCGGTAACACGCATTTATGAGGCATCACGCCGCGCCGCTCGAAG
>JAJRVI010000084.1 GCA_024277405.1 Fidelibacterota bacterium | reverse complement strand
GGATGCCTCCCTGTCCCGCCGGCCGATGCAGCGGATCATCCGGCCCCTCTCCCGCATGGGGGCGGAGATCGGGGCCCGGGACGGAGGCTTCCCTCCCTTACGGATCCGGGGCGGGGGCCTTTCCGGGATTCGCTACCAGATGGAGGTAAAGAGCGCCCAGGTGAAATCGTGCATCCTCCTTGCCGGCCTCCAGGCAGACGGGGAGACGGTGGTGGTCGAGCCCTCCCCTTCGCGGGACCACACCGAGCGGATGCTCGCCTACCTCGGCGCCCCGATCACGGTCGAAGGGCAGGCGATCAGGATAACGCGGGGGGAGCTTGCGGCCCGGCCGATCACGGTGCCGGGGGATTTTTCCTCGGGGGCCTTCTTCCTCGCCGCGGCCGCCGCCCTCCCCGGGGCCGAGCTCCGCATCGAAAACGTGGGGGTGAACCCCACCCGCACCGGGCTCCTCGATGTCCTCCGGGAGATGGGCGCCGAGATCTCGCTCTCCGGCGAGCGGGTGGCGTGTGGGGAGCCGGTGGCGGACATCACGGTGCGGGGAGGGGAACTCCGGGCGGTGGAGGTCGGTGGGGAAATCATCCCCCGGCTGATCGACGAGCTCCCGGTGCTTTTCGCCATCGCCACCCAGGCAGAGGGGGAGACCGTGGTCCGCGACGCGGGGGAGCTCCGGGTCAAGGAGTCGGACCGCATCGCCAGCATGGCCGAGAACCTAAGGCGCCTCGGGGCCAAAGTGAATGAGCTTCCGGATGGGATGGTCATCGAGGGACCGACGAGACTTACGGGGGCGGAGCTTGCCGGGTTCTCCGACCACCGGGTGGTGATGGCCTCCTCCGTGGCCGCGCTCTACGCCCGAGGGGGGACGATCATCCACGGGGCCGAGTGGGCGGAGATCTCCTTCCCTGGCTTTTTCGAGCTCCTGGCGGAGGTGTGCCATGCCCGATAGCGGGACAAAGCTCCTGGGGCTCATCGGGGACCCGGTCGCCCACTCCCTCTCGCCCCGGCTGCACGAGTTCCTCCTTGCCCGGGCGGGGCTCAACTACTGTTACCTCGCGTTCCGCGTCCCCCGGGCCCGCCTCGCTGCGGCCCTCCAGGGGATGCGGGCCCTGGGGATCAGGGGGCTCAACGTCACCATCCCCCACAAGGAGGCGGTGATCCCACACTTGGACGGCCTTTCACGGGAAGCGGAGGCCGTGGGGGCGGTGAACGTGATCGCAAACGAAGGGGAAAAACTCGTCGGCCACAACACCGACGTCCAGGGGTTCCTGGCGCCCCTGCGGGCCCGGGGGGTGGAGCTCGCGGGGGCGAGGGCGGTGGTGGTGGGGGCCGGGGGCGCGGCGGCGGCGGCGGCCTGGGGGCTCCTGTCCGCGGGCGCCGAGGTGGCGATCGCAAACCGCAGCCCGGAGCGGGCCCGGGCCCTGGCCCAGAGGCTCTCCCGCTGGGGCCCCGTGAGCGCCCATGCCCTCACGGCCCTCCCCGAGCTCCTCAAGGAAGCGAGCCTGCTTGTGAACGCCACCCCGGTGGGGATGCACCCCCACCCCGATGGGATCACAGTCCCCCCTCAGCTCCTCCACGAGGGGCTTCTCGTCTACGACCTCGTCTACAACCCCCCGCGGACCAGGCTTCTTTTCGAGGCCGCCGCGCGGGGGGCCGAGACGCTGGGGGGCTTGGAGATGCTGGTCCACCAGGGGGTGCGGGCCCTGGAGCTCTGGACCGGCCACCGCTTCGGCGAAGGGGACATCGCCGCGGCCGTGGCATACCTTGAGGGGGTAGTACATGGCTAGGCTGCGCTGGCTGACCGCCGGGGAGTCAC
Source organism: Fidelibacterota bacterium (assembly GCA_024277405.1). Classification (GTDB taxonomy): domain Bacteria; phylum Bipolaricaulota; class Bipolaricaulia; order Bipolaricaulales; family Bipolaricaulaceae; genus UBA3571. Next base: position 878 of record JAJRVI010000084.1, on the reverse strand, counting down.
ATGGGCCCTGTCTAATCGGGATCCTGGAGGGGATCCCGGCCGGGCTCGCCCTAGAGCCGGAGGCGATCGACCGGGAGCTGGCACGGCGGCAAGCCGGCCACGGCCGCGGCGGGAGGATGGCGATCGAGCGCGACCGGGCGGAGTTCCTCTCCGGCGTTAGGCATGGAAAGACCACCGGCGCCCCCATCGCCATCCGCATCCGAAACCGCGACTGGGAGAACTGGAAGGAGATGATGGCCCCCTTCGGCCCGCCCCCCGAGGGCCACCGTCCCGTCACCGTGCCGCGCCCGGGCCACGCCGACCTCCCCGGGGCCCTGAAGTACGGCCACCGGGACCTCCGCGACGTGATCGAGCGGGCGAGCGCCCGGGAGACCGCCATGCGGGTGGCCCTGGGGGCGGTGGTGAAGGTGTTCCTCGCCGAGCTCGGGCTGGGGATCGCAAGCCACGTGGTGGGGATACACGAGGTGGAGGCACGTCTGGACGTGCTCGCCCTTGGCCTTACGGCGGAGGAGATCAATGCCCGGGCGGACCGGTCCCCGGTGCGGTGCCTCGATCCGGAGGCGGAGCGGGAGATGATCGCGCGGATCGACGCGGCCCGGGACCGGGGGGACTCGGTGGGCGGGATCTTCGAGGTCCTGGCCACTGGGGTCCCGCCGGGGTTGGGGAGCTATGTCCACTGGGACCGGAGGCTAGATGGGAGGATAGCCCAGGCGCTGATGAGCATCCCGGGGATCAAAGGGGTGGAGATCGGCCTCGGGTTCGCCGCCGCGGGGAAGTGGGGCTCCCAGGTCCAGGACGAGATCGCCTGGGAGGAGGGGAAGGGGTTCTTCCGGCCCACGAACCGGGCCGGGGGGCTGGAGGGCGGGGTGACAAACGGG
>JAJRVI010000083.1 GCA_024277405.1 Fidelibacterota bacterium | reverse complement strand
GGGATGCCCCCCGCCGGCGCCCCTCATCGCCCGGTTCTTCGAGGCCCTTCTTTCCGGGGAGATGCCGGAGCCGCCCCATGTCTTCGCCAACGTGAAAGCGCTTTGTGACGAATGTGGGAGGGAGCGTCACGACGACCGCCGCATCGAGCGGATCGTTCGCCCCCACGAGATCGTCCCCGATCCGGAGGTGTGCCTGCTGGAGCAGGGCCTCATCTGCATGGGGCCCGTCACCAGAGGGGGCTGCAATGCCCTCTGCCCCAACGCGGGGATGCCCTGCACCGGATGTACCGGCCCCACCCCGGAGGCGGGGGACCCGGGGACGGCGATGCTCTCGGCGCTGGCGTCCCTGGTGCGGTTCGAGGACGAGGGGGAGGAGTACTTCGCCCGGGAGGACGAGGTCCTGGGGGCCCTCGCCGATCCCCTGGGGACCTTCTACATGTACTCCTTCGGGAAGTTCGGGAAGGGCCGTGTACGGAGGGCAGGATGAAGAGGCTCACCATCGATCCCATAACCCGGCTCGAGGGCCACGGGAGGATCCTCCTCGTCCTGGGCGATGAGGGGAAGCTCGAGGACGCCTACCTCCAGATCCCGGAGCTCAAGGGGTTCGAGCTCTTCTGCCGCGGCCGCCGGGGGGAGGAGATGCCCCAGATCACCGAGAGGATCTGTGGGGTGTGTCCCGAGGCCCATCATCTCGCCTCGGCCAAGTGCTTGGACGCCTGTTACAAGGCGGAGGTCCCCGAGCCGGCCCGGATCCAGCGGGAGCTCTTCTACAACGTCTACATCTTCTCCGATCACCTCTTGCATCTCATCTTCCTCGGGGGGCCGGATCTTCTTTTGGGGGCGGACGCCGAGAAGGCCAAGCGCAACATCCTGGGGATCCTGGAAGCGTACCCCGAGTTCGGGAAGAAGGTGGTGCGGGTCCGGGCCGGGGCCCAGAAGGTGCTGGAACTGATCGGGGGGAAGGCGATCCACCCCGTGTTCGCCCTCCCCGGGGGCGTGGCCAAGCCACTCACCGAGGGGGACCGGGCGATGGTGGAGGAGAGGGCGAGGGCCATGGTGGAGCTCGCCGAGGACCTGGTGGCGCTCTTCCACGAGAAGATCCTCCCCGACCCCTCCTTCCAGAGCTACCTCCTCGCGGAGGAGCTCAACTTCCCCACCCATTACATGGGTCTGGTGGGCGATGGGTTGGCCCCCAACTTCTACGACGGGGCCCTGCGGATAGTGTCCGCGGAGGGGGAGGAGATCTACCGCGGCCCGGCGGGGGAGGCCCTTTCCCTCATCGAGGAGCACGTGGAGCCATGGACCTACGTTAAGTTCCCGTACCTCAAGGAGTTCGGCTGGAAGGGGCACGTGCCCGGGCCGGACTCAGGGATCTACCGGGTGGGTCCGCTGGCGCGGCTCAACGTGGCGGAGAGGATGGCCACACCCATGGCCCAGGAGGAGTACGAGCGGTATCTGGACTTCTTCGGGGGGAAACCGGTACACGCCACCTTCGCCTACCACTGGGCGCGGTTGGTGGAGCTGGTGCAGGCGGCGGAGGCCACGCTGGCGTTGGCGCGGGAGCCGGCCCTCACGGGGGAGAGGGTCCGGGGCGAGCTGGGCGCACCGGGGGAAGGTATCGGGGTGATCGAGGCCGCCCGGGGGACCCTCTTCCACCACTACCGGCTCACCCCCGAGGGGCTGGTGGAGTTCGCGAACATGATCGTGGCCACCACCCACAACGCCGCGGGGATCGGCCTGTCGGTGAAGGCCATGGCGAAGCAGCTGGCGGAGGACGGAGTGTGGGACGAGTCCCTCCTCAACCGGGTGGAGATGGCCTTCCGGGCCTACGATCCGTGCCTCGCGTGCGCCACCCACTTCCTCCCGGGGGAGATGCCGCTGGTGGTGGAGATCTATGGTCGTGATGGGACGCTCAGGAAACGCATCTGCCGCTAGGGCCATCGTCGCCCTGGGGAACCCGTACCGCACCGACGACGGGGCCGGCATCGCTTTGCTTCGTCTATTGGCCGTGACGGGTGACGCGTCACCCGTTACGCGTCACGGAGAGGTCGAGCTCATCGAGGGGGTGCACGATGGATTGCGGTTGGCTGAGGCGATCCTGGGTTACGAGGAGGTCCTGATCGTGGACGCGGCCCCCTGGCTCCCCGTGGGGGAGGTCAGGAGGTTTGGGTTGGAAGAACTCCCGGACCGAACGGGCTATCCCCACGGCCTCGGGCTGCGGGGGGCACTGGAAGCCCTGCGCCGGATGGGGGAGGGAGTGCCGGCGGTGGAGATCCTGGCCATCGGGGTGCCGGGGGATCCCCCGTTCGGGGAGGGGCTTTCCCCCGAGGTGGAGCGGGCTATACCCCGGGCCCTCGCGGAGGTGAGACGGTGGCTGAGCGGAGACTAGGCGGCGCGTTGCGGATTCCCCCCAGGGAGCCGGATTTCGTGCGCCGGGTGGAGGAGCTCTCGGGAGAGGACGTGTTCGCCTGTTACCAGTGCGGGAAGTGTTCCGCGGGGTGCCCGTTCACCTCGGGAATGGACCTCCTCCCGGCGGCGGTGTTGCGGTTGTTGCAGCTGGGGGATGAGAGGGTATTGGAATCCCGGTCCCCGTGGGTGTGCGCCTCGTGTCTCGCCTGTGAGGTGCGCTGTCCAAAAGGGGTGGATATCGCCAAGGTGATGGAGGCATTGCGGCTCCTCGTCCTGCGCAAGGGGGAGACCGGGTTGCGCTTGAAGGAGGTCCCGCCGGGTGTCCCCCAGATCGCGTTGGTCGGCGCCACCCGGAAATTGACCCCGTGATCGGTGGTGAAGATGACGAGGATTCCGTTCTTCCCCGGATGTGCCCTGAAGGATCAGGCGCGGGGGTTCGAGCGCGCGGCTCAAGCGGCCATGGAGCGGCTGGGCTATGGGCTCGTGGAGCTCCCCCGCTGGAATTGCTGTGGCACCGTGTACTCCCTCTCCTCCGACGACCTCATGCGCCACGTGGCCCCGGTGCGGAACCTCATCCGGGTCCAGGAGATGGGTGAATCGCGGCTCATCACCCTGTGTGCCATGTGCTACAACACCCTGCGGCGTTCCGCCCGCTTCGTCTCCGAGGATCCCGGAAGGCTCGAGCGGATCAACGCCTTCATGGACGAGGAGGAGGATTACCGGGGCGGGGTGGAGGTGCTTCACCTCCTTCAGTTCCTGCGGGACGAGGTCACCTTCGAAGGGGTGGAGACCGTGGTGGAGCGCCCCCTCTACGGCCTCCGGGTGGCCCCCTATTACGGGTGCATGCTGCTCCGGCCCCGGGAGGTGGGGATCGACGACCCCGACCGTCCGGAGGCGATGGAGCTCCTCCTGGAGTACCTGGGGGCGGAGGCG
>JAJRVI010000082.1 GCA_024277405.1 Fidelibacterota bacterium | reverse complement strand
TCAGCGAGGTCACGGCCATCATGGAGGAAGTGATCCTGAAGGGGATCCCGGTGGGGCACCTCATGAACAAGGTGTCACAGGGGATCATCATGGGCCGCGATTGGACGGTGATCACCAACGAGATCCGCCTCCGGGCGGCGGTGCTCGTCGCCACCGCGGAGGTGCTCGAACCCCACAGGCCCCCCGCGGAGGCCAAGGCCTCGGTGAGCGTACGTATCGGCGCCCTCGCCGTGAAGGCGGAGACGCCCACCTGGGATGACCTCGTGGTGGAGATGGCCGAGGCCATCAGCGACTTCATCGTCGGAGGAGGTGACCTGAACGACTGGGGAGGGATGGAGTCCTTCGTCAGATCGCGCTTGGCACAACTCAGGGGACGGGGACTCTCCCCGGCGCTTGTGGACCGTGCCCTCGAGGCGCTGAGCCCGGAGCTCGTGGGGGAGATCGTTTCCCGGGCCTTTCAAATCGAAAGGAGGCAGTAGATGCGTAGGTTGATGGTGGCAGTGATGCTATTGGTGATGGGAACCGCCCTCTTGGGACAGGTCGTTCCCAAGGGGATCATCGTGGAACCGCCGGCCCCCGCGGGCCTTCAGGTCGAGATCTGGGTGGAAAAACCCGCGTACGCCGTAAACGAATACGTGCGGATCCACTTCCGCGTGAATCAAGATGCATATGTCTACATCTGGGACATCTCTCCCGATGGGGTATGCCTCATCTTCCCCAACACCCGGGAGATGAACAACTTCGTCACCGCCGGCGAGCACACCGTGCCCGGCGCCGGGATGCCGGACTATCTCCGGGTGGCCCCGCCGACCGGGACAGAATACCTCCAGATCGTGGCCACGAAACGCCGGGTCGATGGGATCGTCCAGTTCTTCGGCGGCTTCGCCCCCGGCTCCACCTTCGCCTGCTCCCCCGCGGGACGCCAGGCGGTGGAACAGCTCGAACGCGTCAAGGACATCATCGCGCAAACGGTTCCCGAGGACGAACGCGCGTTCGACTTCACCTCCTTCGAGGTCGTGTCCGGTGCGCCCCCACAATACGGCACGCTCACGGTGGAGACCACGCCCCCCTTCGCCCAGCTCTACATCGACGACATCTTCCGCGGGTGGACCCCGAAGACCCTGACCCTCACCGCCGGCTGGCACGAGGTCCGCATCGAGAAGAGCGGGTATCAAACCTGGACCCGGAGGATCTATCTCGTCGCCGGGCGCACCCGGACGCTCCGCGTGACCTTGAGCCCGGTGGTCCTCAACCAACCGCCGGTGGCCCGGTTCACCTTCAGCCCCTCCGCCCCGGCCCCGGGCCAATGGATCCAGTTCGACGCCACCGCTTCCTACGATCCCGACGGCACCATCTCGAGCTACCAGTGGGACTTCGACGGCGACGGGGTCATCGATGCCACCGGACGGGTGGTCTTCCACAGCTACCCGACCCCCGGGACCTACAACGTCCGCCTGGTGGTGACCGATGACCGGGGCGCGACCGACACCGAGGTGGTGACGGTGAACGTCGCCGCCCCGAACCAACCGCCGGTGGCCCGGTTCACCGTCTCCCCCTCCCCGGCCACGGTGGGCTCCCCGGTGACGTTCGACGCGCGGGCCTCCTACGATCCGGATGGCTTCATCACGGACTACCGCTGGGACCTCAACGGCGACGGGGTCGTGGACGCCACGGGCCAGATCGTCACCTATACCTACTTCGCCCCCGGCATATACCAGGTGACCCTCTACGTCACCGACAACATGGGCGCCTCCTCCCAGAGCACCCAGACCCTCCAGGTATCCGTGCCCGGACCCGCGGGGATGCCGCCCATGGACGGAATCCCCGGCGTCTACATCTGGGGCATCGATAGGTGGCACATCACCGTGAACGGCTCGCCTACCTGGGCCTCTCCCCACGCCTATCGGATCGAACTCCGCACCGATGGGACATTCGTGAACGTCTCCTCGGCCCCAGGCCCCGGGCCGACGCCCATGGGGCTCGTCCCCGAGCCCACCGAGGAGGGCTGGAAGGTCGTGTTCGAGGGCCAGGTGACCTCCGGCCGCATCACCTACACGTTCGAGGTCCGTGACGCCACCACCATCTACTTCGACATCAAGCTCGACATGGACGGCGACGGCGTCATGGAAACCTCACCGGGGTTCGTGCGGCTGCGGCAACTGATGGTCAACTCGCCTGCAAACCCGTTCGTGGTGGGACTCCCCGATGGGTACAGCGGGCCGTTCGTCCCCTCCGTCAATTTCCGGATCGGGAAGGCCCTGATCTACACACAGAGCGCACACTTCATCTTCTGGCTGACCACCATCGAGGACCTCGAGGGAGCGAGCATCTGAGGGGACGCTTCGTGCACCGACAAAGGGGGCCGTTAGGCCCCCTTTTCTTTTCGGGACCGTGCGACAGTGACGTGGCACATGAGATGCAACTGTCGTCACATATGAAATGCGACGCTACAGGCCACATGGTGTAGCGTCGGGCTTTACGCCCGACGTGGGCCGGATTTTATTTCCGGCGTTTATGGGTAGGGACATCATTACGTGACTCAAATGGCCCCTTCCAAACGGAGGAGCCGCTCCTTCCAGTGGGGACCGGGGCCGAAGCCCCCGATCCCCCCGCCCTGGGGGACGACGCGATGGCAGGGGACGAGGATCGGGATCGGGTTCGCCCCCACCGCCCTTCCCACCGCCCGGGTGGCGCGGGGGTTGCCGATCCGGGCGGCGAGCTCCCCGTAGGTGACCGTCATCCCGTAGGGGATCGAGAGGAGGGCGCCCCACACCCGGAGCTGAAACGGCGTCCCCCTGAGGACCAAGGGCACGGAGAACGATCTCCTCTCGCCGGCGAGATATCCGTCCAGCTCGCGCCCGAGCTCCCGGGCAGGCCCTTTCGGCGGCGAGACGGCCCTCCGGGGCCGATGGCCGGGAAAATGGAGGGACACGATTCCCGCGGGGATCCAGCCGACGAGGAACCTGCCCCACCCGGTCTCGATCACACTGAACCTGACCTCCATCGTTGTGCCGCCCGATCTTAACCCCCTAAAATGGCATCGCCATGCGAATTCTCTCGTTGGACTGGGATATCGAGGGAGCCGGGATCGAGCGCGCTTCCCTACACGATGCCGACTCCCTGGCGGGCTATGAAGCGGTGCTCATAGACCCCCGCGGCATACCGGAGCTCTGGCTTCCCCACGTCGTCCCCGACCGGGACGGAGTGCGGCGGATCGTCCCCGGCTACGACCAGGGCCTCGCCCGGGCGCTGGAGAACCTCTTCTCCGCGCGGCGTACGGAGCTCGAGGGGCTGTTACGGGCGGGGGGGCTGGCGTTCGTGCGGCTGCGGGCGCCCGGGGAGCCGGTGGAGATCGCCCCGCCGAACGCCCCCCCGCGGCGCCTCGATGCGTACGCCTTCCTCCCCCCGATCTCCCTCGTCCGCGAACGCCAATACCTCTCCTTCCCCCGGGGGGTGAGGTTCCTCCCCCGAACGGGGAAGGACCTCCAGGGGCTCGACCTCTCCCACCCCCTCGGCGGGTACCTGGCACAGGTGCGGCGTTACGAGGCGGTGATCGTGAGCCCCATGGGCCTCCCCCTGGAGGAGTTCGGCCAGGTCCTCCTGCGCAATCGCATCGGGGACGTGCTCGCGTGGGAGATCAGGTTCGGGGAGGGACGCCTCCTCTTCGTGCCTCCCACGGACTCCCCCCCTCGGGAGGAGGCCGAGCGCCTCCTCCCCGCCATCTCCGCCCTGCTCGAGGAGGTCCCCGTGGAGAGCGGGTATCCCGCGTGGCTATCCCGCTACACCCTCCCCCCGGAAGAGGAGCTCCTCCGGGAGCTGGACGGGGTCTCCGCGGAACTCGCGGAACTGGAGCGGCGCCGCGCGGAGCTGCGGGAGCGGCTGCGGGGGTTCGAGACGCTGAAGGGGTTGCTGTACCCCGGGGGCACGAAGGGCCTCCTGCGGGCGGGCATGCGGGCGTTCCGCCTCCTGGGCTTCGAGGTCTCCGCGGATGACGTGGACCCCCAGGCCTTCCGCGCCGAGGCCCCGGAGGGACGCGGGCTCGTGCGGGTGGCCTGGTCCCCCGCGGGCCCGGTGGCCTTGGGACCATACCGCCCCCTCCTCCTGGCCCTTGACCACCTGCGGCTGGAGATGGGGGAGGCGTTGCACGGGGTGATGCTCGTCGCCGCCGAGACCTCGCTCGACCCGAAGCGCCGCGGAACCCGCTACACCGATGCCCTGAGGCGGGCCTGCGAGGAGCATGGAATATCGCTGGTCACCGGGTAGGAGCTCTTCCAGGCGGTGCGGGCCGTGCTCGGCGGCGCGGATCCCGTGCCGGTACGCCGCTCCCTCCTTTCCGGGAGCGGCCCTTGGAGATGGAGGGACTGAGGTTCGGGCTCCTGTTGGGCCTCTCGGGTGGCGTCGCCGCCGCCCTCGGGATATGGGCCTTCATCCGACGACCCCCATTCGGCCAGCACATCCGCCCCGAGGGCCTCCCCACCCATCACAAGAAGGCGGGGACCCCCACCATGGGGGGGCTTCCCCTCCTCCTCCTCTTCCTCCTCGCCTGGAGCTGTGCTCCCTTCTGGCCGGTGGAGATATCGTGGCGGGGATGGTTCGCCTTCTTCTCCGCACTGGGCGCGGGAGCCGTGGGGTTCCTGGACGACCTCCTCTCGGGGCTCAGGGGCCGCTCCGAGGGGCTTTCGCCGGGGGGAAAGCTCCTCCTCCAGGCCCTCGTCGCCCTGGGGCTCTTCCTCTTCCTTTTCCTCAGGGGCCCCGTTCTCCTATTCCGCGTTCCCTTTTCCCCGGTCGTTGTCCCCCTGCGGGAGATCCCGGCCCCGGCCCTCTTCGTCCTCCTCCTTTTGAGCTTCACGGGGACGGTCAACGGGGCCAACTTGACCGACGGGCTGGACGGCCTCGCCGCGGGCTGCGGGATCGTCGTCCTCCTCGGAGCTCTGGCCCTCGCGTTGTCCTTCCCTGAGCTTTCGTCCCTGGCGCTCCTCGGGGCGGGGTTGTTCGCGGGGTTCCTCTGGTGGAACGCTCACCCCGCGCGGGTCTTCATGGGGGACACGGGATCCATGTTCCTCGGGGGGCTCATCTTCGGGATCTTCACCGCTTCAGGAGGACTCTTCCTCCTCCCGATATCCGCCGGGATCTTGGTCTTGGAGTCGGCCTCGGTGATCGCCCAGGTCTTCGCGTTCAAGCTCGCCGGGGTGCGTGTCCTCAAGATGTCGCCCCTGCACCACCATCTGGAGAAGGGGGAGGTACCCTGGCAGTACCTCATCCCGAGCCCGGGCTGGCCCGAACCGGTGGTGGTGGCCCGCCTGTGGCTCCTCGCGGCCCTGTTCGCGGCCTTGGGGATGCTGGCGGCCCGTTGATCCCGTTTCCATCCCCGGTCCCCGCATCGTTTGCGTTCGTCCCCCTTCAAGCACAGAATTGCATCCTCTAAGCGGCAAACACAGGAGGGGAAAAGATGGTAATGGCGGATGTGCTCAAACCAGCTCGGGCGGGAGCGCGCACAAACCTCCTATACGAGGCCCTGCTGGCGCTCGGGGGGAGCGCCTTCGTGGCGCTGATGGCGCGTGTATCCATCCCCCTCCCCTTCAGCCCCGTGCCCATAACGGGACAGACTTTCGCCGTCCTGTTGGTGGGGACCCTTTTGGGGAGCGTGCGCGGAGCGGCCGCCCTCGGGTTATACCTCGTTTGGGGGGCTTTTGGGCTCCCCGTTTTCGCGGGAGGTAAAGGGGGCATCGTCCAGATCCTCGGGCCCACCGGGGGTTACCTCTTGGGATTCGTGGCTGCCGCCTATACAGTGGGGCTGTTGGCCCAACGGGGCTGGGACCGTCGCCCGTGGACCTGCGCCATCTCGATGGCCGTGGGAAATTCTCTCATCTACATC
>JAJRVI010000081.1 GCA_024277405.1 Fidelibacterota bacterium | reverse complement strand
GGAGATCTCCGCGGCGTAACGCCCGGCGTCCCCGGGGAGCGGCCGGCTCTCCCAGCGCGCCCCCCGGAAGTCCCGGACCGGGCTCGTCGCGATCCAAAGCCGTGCGGACCCAGGATCGGGGATGGCCTGGACCCCGAGCGCCACGGCGGTCGGCCCCGGCGTCACCTCCCACGAGATCCAGGGAAGGGACTCCCCGAACGCCAGGGCCCGCGCGAAGGCAATCACGCTCCCCAGCACCCTATCCCCCTCCGCCAGCGAGTGGCCAGCGTTGGGGACGTAGAGGACGTGTTTCGGCTCGGGGAGGCCGGCCCAGTAAAGGGAGAGCGCGTTCACGGGCCAATAGTCATCGTTCGTCCCCAGGACCACCAGCTTCGGCATGGCGAGCCGGTGGCGGTAGGAGTAGGGATCGACGAGCCACATGAGCTCCTGCCAGCGGGGGCTGCCCTCCCCGACGAACAGGCCCCGGTCCACGTAGGGGGCGAGCATGGGGGAGAGCGCCCCCCAGAACGCCCGCTGGTGTTCGAGTCGTACCGGGATGTTGAGGGCATCGAACACCATGGGCACGATCCCCGCCACCTGTCCGGGGAGGGTGGCCGCCAGGAGGTACGTGGTCCAGCCCCGTTTGGAGGCCCCGGATACGATGAACCTCCGCGGCCGGTGGCCCCGCCGCGCCTCGCCGAACGCTCCCACCGCCCGTAGGGCGGCCGCGGCGCTCTGGACCATGGGGAAAAGCAAAGGCCAATCCGGGTCCCCTTCCTCGAGGTACCTCCGGAAGGTATAGGCGATAAGCCCGTCCTCCCGTTCCCCGAAGAGGGGTTGGACCGGGACCCCGTAGAGGATCGCCACCGGAAAGCCCAGGCGTCGGGCGAGGTCCAGGCCGAGTAGCTCCCCGCCGGGTTCGTGGTCACCGGCGATGACGAGGAGGACCGCGTCCGTGGTCCCGGGGGTCGCGGGCTCGCAAAGGTACAACCGGTGTTCCCACGGGATACCGCGCCAGACCTGCGACCTGAGCCGGAGCTCGTGCACCCTCTCCGCGCTCCGCACCACCTCCCACGAGACCTGGCCCGATGCGCCCTCCAGGTACCGGAAGAGTGCGTCCGGGAACGGGCCCGTCGCTGCGGCGGCCATCGCGGACACGAGGAGGAACCCCGCCAGCGCGGTGGGCCTCATCCGACGGCCGCTTTCGCGATGGCGAAGAAGGAATCGGGGTCCAGGGAAGCCCCGCCCACCAGGGCCCCGTCGATGTCGGGGAGCCCCAGGAATTCCCGGGCGTTGTCGGGCTTCACGGAGCCCCCGTACTGGATCCGCACCGCCTCCGCCGCGCCGTCGAACCTCGCGGCGAGCCAGCGCCTGATGGCGGCGGCCATCGCCTGGGCATCCTCCGGGCGAGCGGGAACCCCCGTTCCGATGGCCCAGACCGGCTCATAGGCGATGACCACCGCCCCGATCTCGTCCGCCCGCACCCCCTCCAGGGCCGCGGCGAGCTGTCGCTCCACCACCTCCTCCGCCCTCCCCGCGCGCCGTTCCCCCAGCTTCTCGCCCACGCAGAGGATGGGGCGCACCCCGGAGTCCAGGGCCGCGCGCAGCTTCCGCGCGATGAACCCGTCCGTCTCGCCGAAGATGTTCCGGCGCTCGGAGTGTCCCACGATGAGGTAAGAGATCCCGTGCTCCCGGAGCATGGGCAGGGAGACCTCCCCGGTGAAGGCGCCTCTCGGTTCGGGGTGAGCATTCTGGGCCCCCCACTTGATCGGCGAGCCTGAGAGCTCCTCTCGCACCGCCGGCAGGGCCGTGAACGGGGGGAAGATCACGAGCTCCACCGGAAAATCCCCGGGGACGAGCGCCCGGAACCTCCGGCAGTACTCCCGCGCCTCGGCCCCGGTCTTGTTCATCTTCCAGTTCGCCGCCACGATCGGCACGCGCATACATCTCCTCCTTTCCGGCAGGGTGTTACCGAACTTTCCCCCCGCTTTCAATTCGCCAACCGCGCCGCGGTGGGGCCCCACTTTGAGGAATTTCTCGGCATGTTGCCGAACCAGAGGGAAGGGGGTATATTTTTTGTGCGGGATGGAAAATTCGCTCGATGTGGTAATCCTCGCCGCGGGCAAGGGGACCCGGATGCGGTCCCAACGCCCCAAGGTCCTCCACCCTATCCTGGGCATCCCCCTGCTAGAGTACGTACTCCGGGCCGTCCGTCCCCTTTCCCCACGGCGCGTGATCGCGGTGGTGGGGCACGGCGCTGACGAGGTACGGAAGGCGTTCGCGGGCCGGGACATCGTCTTCGTCGACCAACGGGAACAGCTCGGCACGGGGCACGCCCTCCGCTGTGCCCGCGGGGCGGTGGGGGCGCCGCGGTTCCTCGTCCTCCCCGGCGATGTGCCCCTCGTTCCCCCCGATGCCCTGAAGAGGCTCGTGCGGGAACACGCCTCCCGGGGGGCCATCCTCTCCCTTCTCACCTTCTCGCCCGAGGATCCCGGGGGCTATGGGAGGGTGCTCCGGGACGAGGCGGGGGTCCCGCGGGCCATCGTCGAAGCGGCGGACGCCTCCCCGGAGATCCTCGCCGTCCGCGAGGTCAATTCCGGGATCTACTGTATGGAGAACGCCCGCGAACTCTGGGATGCCCTGGAAGCCCTTTCCAACGCGAACGCCCAGGGAGAGTATTACCTCACCGACCTCGTCGCCGCGCTCTATCCCCGCACCCATGCCCTGCTGTGGGATGACCCCGCGGACCTCACTGGGGTGAACACCCGCGGCGACCTCGCGCGGGCCGAGTGGCTCCTGCGGAAACGGATCGTCGCCCGCCTGCAGGAGGCCGGGGTCACGGTGGTCGATCCCCACACGGCCTACATCGGCCCCGATGTGGTGGTGGGGGAGGACACCGTGCTCCATCCGGGCGTTTTCCTCTATGGGAGGACCGAGATCGCCGCCGCCTGCGAGATCGGGCCCCAGGCGTACCTGGTGGACTCCGTGGTGGAGGATGGGGCCAGGATCTGGTTCTCCGTGCTGGAGGGGGCGCACGTGGGGGCGGGGGCCCGGATCGGGCCCTACGCCCACCTGCGCCCCGGGGCGCGCATCGGCCGGGGGGCGCGGATCGGGAACTTCGTGGAGGTGAAGAACGCCGAGATCGGCGAGGGGGTGCGGGCGGGGCACCTCGCCTACATCGGCGACGCCGAGGTGGGGGCGGGCGCCAACATCGGCGCCGGGACCATCACCTGCAATTACGACGGAATCCGCAAGCACCGCACCGTGATCGGCAGGGGGGCGTTCATCGGCTCCAACACCGCATTGGTGGCGCCGGTGACCGTGGGGGAAGGGGCGATCGTGGGGGCGGGCTCGGTGATCACCGAGGACGTGCCCCCCTACGCCCTGGCCCTCGGCCGGTCGCGCCAGGTGATCAAGCCCGATTGGGCCAAGAAGAAGGGGGGAGCTTAGGTGAACGGGCTGAAGATCGTCGCCGGGAACGCGAACCCGGACCTCGCCCGGAGGGTCACGGAGCTGGTGGTGGAGAAGTTCAACACGAGGTACGTCGATTTCCTCGACGAGGTCCTCTGGGAACGCCGGGGAGCCTCCCTGGAGAGGGCGGTGGATCCGTTGCGGTTCGAGGACGTATGGTGTGAGGCCACGGTCTCCTACTTCCCCGACAACGAGGTCTACGCCCACGTGGGGAAGACGGTGCGGGGCCAATGCGTGTTCGTGATCCAGCCCACCTGCCCCCCCCGGGACGGGGCGCCCCCCGGGGTCGCGGGGCCGAAGACGGTGAACGACCACCTGATGGAGCTCCTCCTGCTGATAGACGCCCTGAAGCGGGCCTCGGCCGAGCGGATCTGCGCCGTGGTCCCCTACTTCGCCTACGCGCGCCAGGACCGCAAGACCGAGGGCCGGGTCCCGATCTCCGCCCGGCTCGTGGCGAACCTGATCGAACGGGCCGGGGCCACCCGGGTCCTGGCCATGGAGCTCCACGCGAGCCAGATCCAGGGCTTCTTCGACATCCCCGTGGATCACCTGCGGACCGACCATCTGTTCGCCCGCCATATCCAGGCCCACCACCCCGACTGGCTCGAGGACCTGGTGGTGGTCTCCCCGGACATCGGGGGGCTCTTCCGGGCGCGACGGGTGGCGGAGCGGCTGCGGTCCCCGGGCTTCGCCACCCTGGCCAAGCGCCGCTTCGACGGCGGGAGGCTGGAGATGTTGTTGGTCATCGGCGACGTGAGGGGGAAGAAGGTGCTCCTGGTGGACGACATCCTCGCCACCGGGGGCACGCTCCTGCGTGCCGCTGACAGGCTCGTGGAAGAGGGCGCCACCGACGTCTACGCGGCCTGCACCCACGGGATCTTCGCCGAAGACGCCCTGGAGCGGCTGGAATCATCTCCCTTGAGCCGCGTGATCGTCACGGATACCATTCCCCAAGCCGCTGCGGCCGATCACCCCAAAGTGGAGGTCATCTCCGTGGCGGAGGATTTGGCCGAGGCGATCATCAGGATCTATTTGGGCCTATCCATAAGCGAATTGCTCGTGCGTGGCCGCTGAGGAGGAGAGGAGATGAAGCTCACAGCCCGGAAACGTTCCGATAAAGAGAAGCCGAAAGCCCTGCGGCGACGTGGTTGGGTGCCCGCGGTGGTCTACGGGCCGCACCTCGACAGCACCCCCATAGCGGTGGAGTACAAGGACCTGGAGCGGCTCATCGCCCGGATCACCCGGGCCACCAAGATCGAATTGGAGTACGACGGCGAGCGGCATTCCGTGTTCATCAAGGAGCTACAGCGGGATCCCATCACGGATAGGTTCCTTCACGTGGACTTCTACGCTCCCGAACCGGGGCAGATCATGTCCCTGGACGTCCCCATCCGCCTCGTGGGCACCCCCGCCGGCGTGAAGGCCGGGGGCATCCTGGAGCACATCCACGAGGAGATCCCCGTGGAGGGGCCGCTGGAGGCCATCCCCCCCTACATCGAGGTGGACATCACCGGCCTGGGCCTCGACGAGGCCCTCCTCGTGAAGGACCTCCCCCTCCCCGAGGGCCTGCGTCCCTTGCTCCCCGAGGACGAGGCCATCGTCACCATCCTCCCGCCCAAGGTCCTCGTGACCGAGGAGGAGGCCGCCGAGGAGGAGGCGGCTGAAGGGGCCCCAGCAGAGGAGGCCGCCCCCGCCGAGGAGGAGGAAGGGGAGTCTTGAGGGCCGTGGTGGGCCTGGGGAACCCCGGGCCCGAATACGCCCTTACCCGCCACAACCTCGGCTTCTGGGTGGTGGACCGCCTCCGCGCGGTGGGGCGTTGGCGGCGCGTGCTGTTCCCCTGGGGGGAGCTCTTCCTGGAAGGGGACCGGACGCTATTGAAGCCCCTCACCTACATGAACCGCTCCGGGGAGGCCGTGCGCGCCCTCCTCGCGTTCCGGCCCCTCACGCCTCAGGACATCCTGCTGGTACACGACGACGTCGACCTCCCCACAGGGGCAGTGCGCCTGCGGGAGCGTGGCGGGGACGGGGGACACCTCGGGGTCCGGTCGGTCATCGTGGCCCTGGGGACCGAGGACGTTCCCCGCCTCAAGCTCGGTATCGGGCCCAAACCCCAAGGGGTGGACCTCGCCGATTACGTCCTCACCCAGCCCCAGGGAGAAGAACTGGAGAGGCTCCGCGCGGCGGTGGCCTTCGCCGCCGAGGTTGCGGCCGCCTTCCTAAAAGGGGGGTACGCGGCCGCGTTGAGGATCCACTCCCGGGGAGCCGCCGCCGGGAAGGAGGTATAATTTGCCCGAAGAGTTCGCTATGTACGAAAAGTTTTCCCGCGACGCGGCCAAATGGCTCGCGGCCTCCCATTCCGAGGCCGAGGAGTGGCGCCACCGCTACATCGGCACCGAGCACCTCCTGCTCGCCGCCCTGCGGCTGGAGCACCTCTCCGTCTACCGGTTCCTCGTGAGCCACGGCCTCACCTACGAGCGGGTGGCCCGCATCATCGAGCGCCAGAAGGGGCGCGGCAAGGTCCACATCCCCCAGGGCGGCCTGGAGATGACGCAGCGGCTCCGGCGGGTGATGAAGATGGCCTTCGAGGAGGCCCAGCGGCAGGGCTCGGAGTTCATCGAGCCGGAGCACCTGCTCTTCGCGATCCTGAGGGACGGCGAGGGCACTGCCGCGGAGATCCTGCGGGCCCACGGGGTGGACCTGCGCGCGGCCAAGGCCTACTTCCGCCACCGGCGGGGCGGGGGGATGCGGGTACGGACCGTCTCCTCCCAGCGGCTCCCCGGCGAGCTCGGCGAGTTCGGCCGGGACCTCGTGGAGGAGGCGGAGCTCGGGCTCCTCGACCCGGTGATCGGCCGGGAGCGCGAGCTCGAGCGGGTTATCCAGATCCTCTGCCGCCGAAAGAAGAACAACCCCGTCCTCATCGGCGAGGCCGGGGTGGGCAAGACGGCCATCGTGGAGGGGTTGGCCCAAAAGATCGCCATGGGGGACGTCCCCCGGGCCCTGGCCGACAAATCCATCGTCGAGCTCGACATCGCCGGGATCGTGGCCGGGACCAAGTACCGGGGGGAGTTCGAACAGCGCCTCAAGAACATCCTCAACCGCGTGATGGAATCCGACAACATCATCCTGTTCATCGACGAGCTCCACACCGTGGTGGGCGCGGGTGGGGCGGAGGGGGCCATCGACGCCTCCGCCATCCTCAAGCCGCCGCTGGCCTCGGGGGCGATCCAGTGCATCGGCACCGCCACCCCCGACGATTACCGCAAGACGGTGGAGAAGGACCCCGCCCTGCGCCGGCGGTTCAAGACCGTCTACGTGGAGGAACCCTCGGTGGAGGAGACCGTCCGGATCCTGAAGGGACTCCGCGCCCGCTACGAACAACACCACGGGGTGCGGATCACCGACGATGCCCTCTGGCAGGCGGCACGCCTCGCGGACCGCTACGTCACCGACCAGTTCCTCCCCGACAAGGCCATCGACCTCATCGACGAGACGGCGGCCAGGGTGCGCCTTTCCGCCTCCGATCTGCCGCCCGAGGCCCGGGAGCTCATCGAGGAGATCACCCGCCTGGAGGAGGAAGAAGAGGAGGCGGTGGCCCACCAGAACTACGAGCTCGCCGCCAAGCTCAGGGACCAGCGGAACGCCCTCATGGACGAGCTCCGGGAGTACGAGGAGAAGGTGGAGGGGAGGACCGATACCCCCACGGTGGAGGGCCACCACATCGCCGAGACCGTGTCGCTTTGGACCGGGATCCCCATGCACCACCTCCAGGAGGAGGACACCGCGCGCCTGGTTAACATGGAGGAGAAGATCCACGAACGCCTCGTGGACCAGGACGAGGCCGTCAAGGCCGTCTGCCGGGCGATCCGGCGGGCCTACGCGGGGATAAAGGACCCCCGTCGCCCTATAGGGGCGTTCCTGTTCCTCGGGCCCACGGGGGTGGGGAAGACGGAGCTCGCCCGGACCCTGGCGGAGTTCCTCTTCGGGGACGAGGACGCCCTCATCCGCATCGACATGTCGGAGTACATGGAGCGCTTCTCCGTGTCGCGCCTCATCGGGGCCCCGCCCGGGTACGTGGGGTACGAGGAGGCGGGGGAGCTCACCGAGGCGGTGCGGCGGCGGCCCTATTCGGTGGTGCTGTTCGACGAGATCGAGAAGGCCCACCGCGACGTGTTCAACATCCTCCTCCAGGTGATGGACGACGGGATCCTCACCGATTCCCAGGGGAGGAAGGTCTCCTTCCGCCACACCGTCCTCATCATGACCTCCAACATCGGGGGGAAGCTCATCACCGACCAGACATCCACCGGGTTCGGCTCCCAGGACGTGGAGCAGACGTACCAGGACATCAAGTCCCGGGTGATGTCGGAGGTGAAGAAGTACTTCTCGCCGGAGTTCCTGAACCGCCTCGACGACATCATCGTCTTCCGGCCCCTGACGCGCGAGCAGGTGGGGGAGATCGCCAAGCTCCTCATCGGCCGCCTCCAGCAACGCCTCCGGGAGGAGCACGGGATCGAGCTCGAGCTCGCCCCATCGGCCCTGGACCTCCTCATCGAGAAGGGGTTCGACCCCAAGTACGGGGCCCGCCCGATGCGGCGGACAATCGAGCGGCTGGTGGAGGACCCCATCGCGGAGAAGATCCTCACCAAGGAGTTCCCCGAGGGGGCCAC
Organism: Fidelibacterota bacterium; assembly: GCA_024277405.1. Classification (GTDB taxonomy): domain Bacteria; phylum Bipolaricaulota; class Bipolaricaulia; order Bipolaricaulales; family Bipolaricaulaceae; genus UBA3571. The sequence goes on along the minus strand of JAJRVI010000081.1, from coordinate 5,665 downwards.
CATCGTGGTGGAGGCCGAGGGCGAGCGCATGGCCTTCCGCCGAAAATAATGGCCTATGCATGCCGACAGTGTGGCTACCGCTCGGTGAAGTGGCTCGGGAGGTGCCCTTCCTGCGGGGCTTGGGATAGCTTCGAGGAGATCTCCCCACAGAGGGCGACGAAGAAGGGGGCGGAGCCCGAGAGCTGGCTGGGTGAAGAGCCGAGGCCGCTTCCCCAAGTGCCTTCCGCTCCACTGAGGAGGCTCCCCACCGGCTTCCCCGAGGTGGACAGGCTCCTCGGAGGGGGGCTCATCCCCGGCGCGGTGATCCTCTTCGGCGGCGAGCCCGGGGTGGGGAAGTCGACTCTGCTCCTCCAGATCGGCGCCCATCTGGCCAGGGACCACGGACCGGTCCTCTACGTCTCCGGGGAGGAATCCGCCCCCCAGGTGAAGCTCCGGGCCGAACGCCTGGGGATCGCGGAGGAACGTCTCTACCTCTTCGCCGAACAGTCCCTCCCCCGGATCGCGGCCGCGGTGGAGACCATCTCGCCCCTAGCCCTGATCGTGGACTCCCTCCAGACGGTCCTCGCCCGGGCGGACGGAGGCGAGATCGGGGGCATCCAGCAGGTGCGGGAGGCGGCGGCCGAGATCGCGCGGCTCGCGAAGCTGCGGGGCATGGCCTCGTTCCTCGTCTCTCACATCACCAAAGGGGGCGGGTTCGCCGGGCCGAAGACCGTGGAGCACATCGTGGACGTGGCCATCTACCTGGAGGGCCTGCGCGAGACCGACCTGCGCATCCTGCGGTCGGTGAAGAACCGGTTCGGCTCCACCAACGAGGTGGCGGTCTTTCGCATGGGGGAGCGGGGGATGGATGAGGTCCCGAACCCCTCGCTCTTCTTCCTCTCCCGGGATAAGACCCCCAAGCCCGGCTCGGCCATCGTCCCCGTGCTCGAGGGGACGCGGACCATGCTCGTGGAAGTGCAGGCGCTGGTCTCCCCCACCAAGTACGGCCCCCCCCAGCGGCGCACCCCCGGCCTGGATTACAATCGCGTCCTGGTCCTGCTCGCGGTCCTCGAGCGCTACCTGGGCGTGCACATCGGGATGTCGGACGTGTACCTGGCGGTGGCCGGGGGGTTCGAGGTGCGGGAGCCCGCGCTGGACTTGGGGATCGCGGCCGCGGTCCTCTCGAGCCTCTACAACAGGCCCCTCCCTCCCGACTCCGTGGTCCTCGGGGAGATCGGGCTCTCCGGCGAAATCCGTCCCGTGCGCAGGGCCCAAGAGCGGCTCAAGGAGGTGGAGAAGCTCGGGTTCAGGCGTGCGGTCCTCCCTCATCAGGAGATCGAGGGCGGGATAGGCTTAGAATTGGTGCGGGTGAAGACGGTGGACGAGGCCGTGGAGGCCCTGGGTTTAGGCGGTTGAGATGAGGGACGAGTACCGGAAGATCCTCGAGCGCACGGCCCCCGGTACCCCCCTCAGGGAAGCGCTGGATCGGGTGGTCCAGCTCGGGACTGGGGGGCTGGTGGTGATCGCCGACCGGGAGGTGGTGGCCCCCATCATCGCTGCCGGGTTCGAGCTCAACGCCCCCTTCACCCCCCAGGCCCTCGCCGAGCTGTGCAAGATGGACCGGGCGGTGGTGGTGGATGAGGCGTTGAAGATGATCCTCTACGCCAACGCCCATCTCGTCCCCGACCCCACCATCCCCTCCGCCGAGACCGGGACCCGCCACCGGGTGGCGGAGCAGACCGCCAAACAGCTGGAGCGGCCGGTGATCGCCATCTCCGAGGAGAGGAAACGGATCACCATCTACTACAAATCCTGGCGGTACGAGCTTCGAGATCCCATCGCCCTTTCCTCCCAGGCATCCCAGGCCCTCCTCATCCTGGATCGCTACCGCCGCGAGCTCCACGAGCTCCTGACGGAGCTCGCCCCCATGGAGTTCGAGCGCAAGGTCCCCCTGGACCACGTGGCCATGGTGGTCCAGAAGGCGGTGCAGATGATCCACCTGGAGGAGGAGCTCCAGTCGCTGTTCGTCGAGCTCGGGAGGGAGGCGAAGCTCCTCAGGCATCAGCTCCGGGGGCTGATGCGGGGCGTGCGGGAGACGTTGAAGCTCGTGGTGTTGGACTTCCGCAAGGCTCAGGATCGGCCGGTGGAGGAGGTGATCGGGGAGATCCTCAAGCTGGACCCCGAGGAGTTGCTCGTCCCGGAGGTGATCCTGAAGGTCCTGGGCTACTCCGAGGAGGAGCTCGAGTCGCCGGTCCCCTCCCGGGGGTTCCGGTTGCTCTCCAAGATCCCGCGCCTCCCGCCTTCCATCATCGAGCGGCTGGTGGAGGAGCTCGGGAGCCTCGACCAGATCGAACGGGCCAACCGCCGCCAGCTCCAGCGGATCAAGGGGATCGCCGAAACCCGGGCCCGGGCGATCAAATCCGGCCTCGCCCGCCTGAGAAATCGGTACATATCGGGGGGGCTTGAGAGATGATGGAATCGTTGCGTGCTGCCGCCGAGTTCCTGAGAAAACTGGGGGAGCCCACGGTCGCGGTGGTGCTGGGCTCCGGGCTGGGGGACGTCCTCCCCCTGGAGGGGGAGAGGGTCGTGGCGTTCACCGAGGTCCCGGGGTTCCCGTCCCCCACCGCCCCGGGACACAAGGGCGAGATCGCCGTCGGGAAACTGGGGGGGACGGAGGTCCTGGTCCAGCGGGGACGCCTCCACTACTACGAGGGCTACTCCCCCGAGGAGATCGTGTTCCCGGTGCGCGCCTATGCCCTCCTGGGGGTGAGGGTCCTCGTCCTCACCAACGCCTCGGGGGGGATCGCGGAGGGCCTCGCGCCGGGGGACCTCGTCCTCATCCGGGATCACATCAACATGTTGGGGTTCAACCCCCTGCGGGGCCCGAACCCGGACGAGCTCGGGCCGCGGTTCCCGGACATGACCCATGCCTACGACCCGGAGCTCCGGGAGATCGCCCACGGGGTGGCCCAGGAGCTGGGGATCGAGCTCCGGGAAGGGGTGTACCTCGCCACCATGGGCCCCACCTACGAGACCCCGGCGGAGATAAAGGCCTTCCGCACGTTGGGGGCGGATCTGGTGGGGATGTCCACCGTGCCCGAGGTGATCGCCGCGCGCCACGCGGGCCTGCGGGTGTTGGCGATCTCCTGCGTGACGAACCTGGCCGCGGGGATCGCGAAGCACCCCCTCTCCCACGAGGAGGTGCTGGAGATCGGCCGCCGGAAGGCGGCGGAACTAGGCCGCCTCCTCGCCGCGCTCCTCCCCCGCCTCGGCCGGTGACGCCCGGGCCCGCGTTGCCCGGGGCGACGGGACTCCATAGAATCTCCACACGCATCCCCGAGCTCTTGCACTTCCGTTCGGGAGAATACGGGAAAAGCCCGTGCGAGGAGGATACCGGTGAGGAAGGCGGCTGTTTCCCTACTGGCGGTGCTTCTCCTGGGGGCCGCGGCTCAAGCCGAGCTCAGGTGCCGCGATCCGTCCCATACGGCGATCCTGAAGGCCCTATACGCCGAGATCGTGCCCCAACCCGGGACCCCGACGATCTACGGGATCCCCCTCTCCCACTGGAACGTGAGGCGGTTCGCCGCGTGGTACTGGTCGGTCCGCCTCTCCCCCCGGGAGGCGGCGGTCTACGGGGAGGCGCTCGCGTCCCTGCGGGCCCCCGGATGTGGCGATCTCCCCCTGGACCGGTGTTGTCCCCCGGGGGGGAGCAAGCCCCAGGAGGGGGTACGCGGCCTCGTCCGGAGCGCCCAGGGCCTCGCCAGGTGGCTCGTGAGGCGGGGGTTCGATGCCGATGATGTCGGCGCGGCGGTGGAGCAATGGCTCCACTTCCTGTTCCCCAGCTACTTCCTCTCCCTCGCGCTCCAGGAGCGGGGGATCGACCCCACGAGCTGCGGCCTCCCGGTGGCGGGGGTCTGCTGTAAGGGATGTGGCATCCAAAACGAGCAGGCCTCGATCGGGTGCGAGCTCGTCCCCGGCGATAACGGCCCCGGAGGGTAGGCGTGGCCGGTGTACTCGCCCCGGGGCCTCGGCGCCCGAGGGGATCCGTGCGGTGAGGGTGGGAATCCTGTTCGCCGCGGTCCTCCTGTACCTGCTTGCGGGGGCGGTGTGCCTCCCCCAGGGGATGAGCCCCGAATCGGTCGTGTCCCTGGAGACACCCCCCTACATCGAGATCCCGCGGGGCGGGGAGGCCTCCCTGGTGATCACGGTGTACATCGAGCCCGGCTGGCATATAAACGCCGCCGGGGTGGACCAGGAACCGCTGATCCCCACCGCCCTGACATTCGATGCCCCCGAACATATCTCCGTGGGGGAGCCCGAGTTCCCCGAGCCCATCCGCGAGGAGCTCCCCTGGGCCGGGCGGACCCTCGCCCTTTACGCCGACCGGATCGAGGTCGCCGTCCCCCTCCGGGCGTCCCCCGACGCGCCCCCGGGGGAGGGGGTACTGCAGGGGAAGCTGCGCTACCAAGCGTGCAGCGGCGACGTATGCCTCCCCCCCGCCGAGAAGACCTTCGCCGTGGGGTTCCGCATCGTGGAGGGGGTCGGAGAGCTCCCTCCCCTCGTGGACCTGGGCGGGGAGGGGGCCGCCGGGGGAAACCCCATCGCGACGCTCATCCGGGAGCGGGGCCTCTTCCTGGCGCTGCTCGCGGTGTTCCTCCTCGGCCTCGGGCTGAACCTCACGCCGTGCGTTTATCCCATGGTGCCCATCACCGTGGCCTACTTCGGGGGGATCGAGGGGGGCACCCTCCGCACGCTGGGGATGGCCCTCTCCTATCTCCTCGGGCTCGCCGTGATCTATTCCGGGCTCGGGGTCCTGGCCGCGGCCACGGGGAAGCTCTTCGGGGAGGTATTGCAGCGTCCTTGGGTGTGGTGGCTGGCGGCGGCGGTGATGGTGGCCATGGCCCTGAGCTTCTTGGGCCTATATCACCTGCGGGCCCCGAGCTTCCTCACCCGCCGGCTCCCCAAGGGAGGGCGGGGCGGCCCGGTGGGGGCGCTGCTCATGGGGGCATTCGCCGGCGTCGTGGCCGCCCCGTGTGTGGGCCCGGCCACGGTGGCCCTGCTTTCCTACGTAGGGATCACCCAGGACGTGGGCCTCGGATTCGCCCTCTTCTTCGCCCTCGCCCTCGGGCTCGGATCGCCGTACGTGGCGCTCGCCCTCTTCTCCCAGCGGCTCTCACGCCTTCCCCGCACCGGGGTCTGGACCGTGTGGGTGGAGAGGCTTCTCGGGTTCGTGTTGCTCGGGCTGGCGCTTTACTTCGCCGACTACTCGGAACCTCTTCGGGAGCACGCCGAAGCAGGCGAGGCCCGCGCTGTCTTCGCCGCCCGCGGGCTCATGGCCGCGGTGCGCTTCGTGGCCGAGCAGAAACTGGCCTACCTGCGCACCAAACCGTCCATCGACCCGACAACCGAGGCGTTTCACGCCTGGCTTCACGAGGACAAGGATTCATGAGCGCGGCGGACACCTTCCGCGGCTTGGCCCGGTTCTACGACGCCATCATGGCCCACGTGGACTACGACCGCTGGTTCCTGGTTACCACGACCCTGGCGGGCTTGCTGCCGGAACCCATCGTCCATCTCGACGCCGCATGCGGAACCTGCACGCTCGTCAAGAGACTCCGGCGCGCCGGCTGGCACACCGTCGGGCTGGACCTGTCATACGAGATGGTCCGCGAGGGAAAAAAGGGAG
>JAJRVI010000080.1 GCA_024277405.1 Fidelibacterota bacterium | reverse complement strand
CCTCGCCCTGGCGCTCGGCGCACGCTTCGGGTCCGGTGACCGGCCGGCCGCGAACCGCACGCGCGTGGCCCGCGCCGGCGGCGTTGCCGTCGTCGTCTACATCGGGGCGATGATGCTCTCGGGGCTGGGCGCCTCCCGGATCGCGCGGCGCACGTAGCTCGGCAGCGGCACCCGGGAGTAAATGGAGAGGTTGATCACGCGTGCGCCGTTATCCACGGCGTACTCGATCGCCTCGGCGAGCTTCGGCCAGTCGCCGCGATAGAAGAGCCCCCGGGAGTCGAGGAAGCGGAGGTCCATCAGCTTCACCCGCGGGGCGACGCCCCCGATGCCGGTGGCGGCGTCCACGGCGGCGGCGATCAATCCCGCCACGAAGGTGCCGTGCCAGTTCAGGGGTGTGCCGGCGAGGGAGTCGGGATCGCCATCGCGAAAGTCCCAACCGTGGACGTCGTCCACATAGCCGTTGCCGTCGTCATCTATGCCGTTGCCCGGGATCTCGTTGGGGTTGCGCCACATGCGATCCGCGAGGTAGGGGAGGGAGTAATCGATGCCCGCGTCGATGACGGCTATGACGATCTCCTCGGACCCGAGGGTGACCTCCCAGGCCTCCGGTGCCTTGACGGCACGCAGGCCCCAACGCAGGCGTATGGCCTCATGGGAGGAGGGGATCGAGATGGGAGGGGAAGCCTCGCCGGCACCACCTACGGGGGGACCACCCGGGTCGCCCCAAGATCCGCCGTCCAACACGGTGGGGAAGAAGCCCAACGTCGCCAGCAACAACGCTGCACATAGGCACCATATATATCTCGGCATCCTTCGGCAGCCCGGCCACCCTTCGACCATCGCGGTCGGGAGGGTCCGTCGGCTTTGCGCCCCCGGGTTTCCCCGGGTTTGCCTTTATCGGGATGCCATAGGGCCAAACCCCTCGGCTTTGCCCTACGGTGGCCCGGCTACGCCTCACCTCCTTTCCGTGCGGTCTAATAGTGATACTTTTATTTCATCACCTACAATTATATACAATTAGTAGCCAATGGTCAACCGGGATCCCCCGGGGCCCGGGTGACCGATGTGTCCATTACGTTGAGGGCCGTTCCCCGCGATTCGCGTAAGATGTGGCGATGCGCGAGATCTATACGGTGGGACATTCCAACCTCGCCCTGGGGGAGTTCCTGGACCTCCTCTCCCGGTGGGGGATCGAGCTGGTGATCGACGTGCGGCGGTTCCCCACATCAGGGAAATACCCCCACTTCCGGCGGGAGGAACTCGCACGCGCGCTGGAGGAAGCGGGGATAGGGTACGTGTTTCTGGGGGAGGAACTCGGGGGCTATCGGAAGGGGGGGTATGAGGCGTACACGCGCACCGCGCGCTTCCGGGAGGGCCTACGGAAGTTGATCGAACTCGCTCGGGGCCGGAAGGCAGCGGTGATGTGTGCGGAACGGGATCCCCGTGGTTGCCATCGTCGCTTCATCGCCGCGGCCCTGGCCGCTCGGGGCTTCCGCGTGGTCCACATCCTGGGGAAGGGGAGATCTCGGGTAGAGGAGCCACGGCTGCTCTGAAACTAAAAAGGCGCCGTGGCCCGGCGCCTTTTCGCCCGTCACCCGTTACCTATCACCCATCACCCTATGTGGAGCGGATCTCCCGCCGCATGAAGATCACGTAGGATATCGCGAAGCACACCGAGGTGAGCGCCACGAGCCCCACCAGCTGGGGCCACACGATGAGGAGGCTCTGCCCCAGGGGGAGGGGGCTGGTGGGGATAGTGGCCTCCTGGAGGAGCGCCGCGATCCCCAGCCCCCGGTAGCTGGGGATGAGGATCGCGGTGGTGGCCTCTTCATAGAGGGCCACCGGCGAGAACCGCAGGATCAGGTCCCGGATCGACTCGTGTTTGGCGAACACGTCGGCGCCGACGCCCGGCTTTATCGGCGCCACCTGATCGGCGATGAGGCCCGCGAGCATGTAGAGGAACAGGGTGAAGAACAGCCACACCGCGATGGAGGCCAAGGCGGAAGTGGCCGTCTGGCGGAACACGATGGAGAAGAGGATCCCCAGACTCAGCCAAAAACCCAGGTAGACCACGCTGATGACGAAGAACATAGCGGTGCGGGAGATCTCCGCCCCATCGGGCGGGAACCCCAGGATATATAGCCCCAGGCCCACGATGATGAGGATGATGCTCGCCACGGCGATGGCCAGCGCGGTGATCCCGGCGAGGAACTTGCCGTTGATCCACCAGTCGCGGTATATGGGCTGGGCCAGAACCCGCGACACCGTTCCCCGGTTGAACTCGCTATTGATGGCATCGAACCCCAGCACCACCCCGATCAGGGGCCCGAAGAACGCGAGGAACCCGAGGAACGAGGGCAGGCCCCCGCCGCTCACGGTAAACAGCCGTAGGTAGATGAACTCCGCCCCCTGCTGCGTCCCGGAGAGGGCCTGAGCGGCGAGGTACGTGGAGGCGCCGCCCACGATGAGGATGAGGAAGAAGAAGATCACGAAGCGCTTGCTGCCCAGATGATCCGCCAGCTCTTTCCAGAAGACGGCGCTCATCTCTCACCCCTGGAAGTACCGGAGGTAGATCTCCTCAAGGGTGTAAGTGTGGCCCTTGAGTTCGAGGAGATCGGCCCCGGCCTCGATGACGGCACGGGCGATCCGGGGGCGCACCTCGGCGGTGGCCCTAACGCGGATGAGGTCACCCTCGTGCTCCACCCCCACGACGCCCTCGATCCCACGCAGGGCCTCGAGGAGCCCCTCATCCACCCTGGAGGCCCTGACCTCGAAGAGGCGCTGCCCCTCCTCCACCACGGCGCCGAGCTCCCCCAGGGTCCCCTGGGCCACGAGCTTCCCCTGGTGGATGATCCCCATGCGGTCGCAGATCCGCTGTACCTGATGGAGGAGGTGGGAGGAGAGGAGGATCGTCATCCCCCGCTCGTCCCTGAGCCGCACGATCATGTCGAGGATCTGGACCGCGCCCTCGGGGTCGATCCCCGAGGTCGGCTCGTCCAGGATGACGAACCTCGGTTCCTTGAGGAGGACGTCGGCGATCCCGAGCCGTTGCTTCATCCCACGCGAGAAGGTCCCCACCCGTCGATCGGCGACCTCCGCGAGGCCCACCAGCTCCAGTACCTCGGCCACGCGCTTCCGGGCCTCCCGCTCGGGGATGCGGTTGAGGTACGCGGTGTAGAGGAGGTTCTCGCGGGCGGAGAGGTCCTCATAAAAACCGAGGTTCTCGGGGAGGTAGCCCGTCACGCGCTTCACCTGCAGGGGCTCGCGGGCGGGATCGTGGCCGAGGACCCTGACCTCCCCGGCGGTGGGCTCGGTGAGGCCGAGGAGGATGAGGATGGTGGTGGTCTTCCCGGCGCCGTTGGGGCCCAGGAGGCCGTAGATCTCCCCCTCCTCGATCACGAGGTCCAGGTCATCCACGGCCTTGACCCCGTCGTAATACTTCTTGAGGCCTTTGGCCTCGACGACCGGCATCACCGCCTCCCGAGACGCACGAAGATCCCCGTGAGGCCGGCCACCACCACTACGATCACCGCGACCCCGATCCAGCCCCAGCTCATGGCCGCGCCCACGGTCACCCGGAGCTTCATGGCCTCGCGGTCTTCCTTGCCGGCGGCGGTGACGGTGATCTCGTAGTCGCCCGGGATAGCGCGCTCTTTGGGCTTTATGATGACCTCCACCACCTCGGGCTTCAGGGTCTGGGCCAGGGGGTCCAGGGAGTCAATCTTCTCCGGGTTGAACTTGACCTCCCAGTCCTTGGGTTTGGAGGCGAAGAAATCGATGTCGGTGATGGGGGCGGTCCCCTCGTTCCAGATATAGAGCTTGAATACGCGCTCCTTCCCGGCCGTGGCCTTGATGTTGCGGGTATCGCCCTTGCCGTACACCTCAGCCTCGCTCCCGAGCTTGAGGTCATAGGTTCCGGTGATGGTGGCCTTGAGGTCGAGCTTCGCTTCGACACCGTCGGCGGAGGCCACGAAGGTCAGGGGATACTCGCCCTTCTCGGCGCCGAAGGGGGGCGTCACCACGAACTTGATCCACTCCGAGGCCTTGCCGTTCACCTTGATGGAGGTGATACGTTGGTCCTTCCAGCGGGGGGTGAAGTAGGCCCGCCAGCCGAAGGGAACCTGGGCCTTGAGCTCTACGATCCGATCCTCGTCGGCCTCGTTCTTTATCTGGATCTCATACTCGAACTTCTCCCCGGCCGGGTTCTCCAGGGCCGGATAGTCCACGAGAAGGGTGAGGCCCTTCACCTGCTCCTCGGTCGTGGTCTCCTCCTTCTGGGGAACATAGGTAACGGTGATGGTGAACCGCTTCTCCAGGGCCCCGTCCGGGGTGCGGGCGATGAGCTCGAACGCGTAGTCCCCGGCCTCCGCGCCCTCAGGGGGCTTGGCGCGGAACTTCAGGGTGGCCTTGGCGTCCTCTCCCGGGAGGAGATAGAGGCCCTTGACCTCGGTGCGCGGATAGGTGGAGGTCTCGAGGCGCGGGTCCCAATCCTCGGGTCCGTTGATCTCGAAGGTAATCTCCTCGGGCGAATCGCCGTTGTTCACCAGCACGACGTCGAGGTTGACCTCCTTGCCCTCGGGGAGGACGATGTGGGGGTAGACGCTGTAGAAGGAGAAATCTCGGCGGGTGTCCTGGGCCAATCCCACTACGGAGAACACGACGAGAAAAAGCACAAAAAGCTTGCTCCTCATCCCTCCCTCCTTGTGGAACCGTGATGTGCCCGTTGGGAAGCCGGTATGTTTTAGCCGCGAACATCTGGGAAAGTCAAGTGCGCTGAAAGAGCCTGTGGATCGGAACGATGGTGCCTCCGATGTTTCGGGGGCGTCGCGTTACGGAGCGGTATGGGAGCGACGACACGGCCATCCCGGAATGGATTTTGGTTCGCGGGGATGCAGATCGAGTGGAGATCTTGTGGAGATTCCGTCGAAAAACGGTGGATTCAGATTACGGTAGGGTCTCGCTTATACGGCGGAACTCGCCCTCGCATCGGAGAAACGCCTCCACCACCGCGGGATCGAACTGTGTACCGGAGGCCGCCACGATCCGGCGCACCGCTTCCCCGTGCGACATCGGCCCCTTGTATGGACGCCTCGAGCGTATCGCGTCGTAGGCATCAGCGAGGGCGAATATCCTGGCCTCCAAGGGGATTTCCTCTCCCTTAAGCCCCTCGAGGTATCCGGTCCCGTCGTACCTCTCGTGGTGATATGCACAGATGTTCTTGGCCATGACCAGGTACCGATCCCGGAGGCCATACCGCTCGATCGCGCGCTCCAGGATCTGTGCGCCGATGCGCACGTGATTCCTCATGATGCGCCATTCCCCTTCGGTGAGCGGGCCAGGCTTGAGCAGGATGGCGTCGGGGATCCCCACCTTCCCGATGTCGTGGAGGGGGCCGGCCAGCGCGAGGTCAGCGATGAACTCGTCGGTTATGGCCGCCCTATATCGTGGGTCCCGACGGAGCTCCCGGGCCAGGAGGACGGAGTACCGGCGCACGCGTTCCAGGTGGTTGCCCGTCACCTGGTCGCGTTCGTCGGCGAGTAGCGCGAGGGCGGTGACCATCGCCTCCTGGACCCGCGAGAGCTTTCTCTCCCTTCTCAGGTGCGCCACGGTGAGTGCGGAGGCCAACCCGATCGCCACGGCCAGGCTTCCCATCACCGTGCCGGACAGCCGCAGGTACAGCGCCCGCGCCGGGGCGAGGTCCACCTCCTCGGTGACCACCAACCGGCGGCCGGGCACGAGATCGATCGCCTGATAGAGGAGCAAGCGCCCCTCCCCGAGCGGCACGGTCCCCCGATCACGCGCGAGGCCAGGCCGGGCTTCATGGACCTCGATCTCCCCCTGCGGGCCGATGCCGAACCGGTACCTCCCTCCCGTTTGGACGGACATCCCCGGGGAGAGGAGGGAGAGGAGATCCGCGGCGTATACGTTGAGCACCAGGAGTCCCCTGCGTTCCCCCGTGGAATCGGACAAGGGGGAGGCCAGGCGAATCACGGGCACATACGGGACCTCCACCCTCCCGTGCTCAACGTTCAGATCCAGCTCTGAGACGTATATCCCCTCCTCGCCGAGGGCCATCGCTTCGGTGAAGTAATAGCGGCCCCCCTTGTACTGAAGCCTCTCGGGGGGCACGACCCTCACCCTTCCATCCCGGCCCCGTTCGACCCGGACTACCTCCCAGCCGGAGGCGTTGATGAGCCTGACCTGGTAGTACTCCGGCCGGGCGGCGGCGAATTGGGCGAAGAGTGCCTCCACCCCCTCGGTGCCCGCGTCCGAGCTGAGCCCCCTCTCCACCAACGCCCTCACCTCGGGGAGATCCCGTAGGAGGGCGAGGTCCTTCACGTAATGGAGCAGGGCCCCCTGTATCGCGGTGGCCATGCGTCGGAGCCGGGCCCGCTCGAGCTCCAGCAGCTTCGTGATCTCGGCCTCATAGATCCTGGCGGAGAGGAGGTAAAGGACCGCCCCGAACAGGGCGAGGAGGGCCGCCATCGTGGCGCCGAGGTACAGGTTCCGCTTCAGCAGACGTCGAGCGCGGACCATGGTGACCCTCGCTGTTGGAGCGTTTGGGTTCACGCACGTCTAAAAATTCCTTGGCGGTAATAATATCCCTGGGTTGTGCACCGGCCAAGCCCGCCGGGGACTGCGGGGGGAAGTGTCTCCATTAAAATGCCTGCGGCGATGCACATCGAGGAGGTATGCCGGCTCCTCGGCCTCCCCCCGAAGGTGGCTGAGGTCTACGTCGCCCGGGGAATCCGCGAGCTCTACCCGCCCCAGGAGGAGGCACTGCGGTCCGGGATCACCGAGGGGAAGAGCCTCGTCCTCGCCTCCCCCACGGCCTCGGGAAAGACGGTGGTGGCGGAGCTCCTCATGCTCCAGGTAGCGCTCGTACGGGGCGGCCGGTCCCTCTACCTCGTTCCCCTGAGGGCCCTCGCGGGCGAAAAGCACCGCGGGTTCGGGGAGCTCTTCTCCCAGGTGGGCCTCGAGGTGGGGATCTCCACAGGGGATTTCGATCGCGTGGAGCGGGAGCTGGCGGCCTACGATGTCCTCATCCTCACCAATGAGCGGGCCGACTCCATCATGCGACAGCGGCCGGGCTGGTTCTTCAAGGGACTCGAGCTCGTGGTGGTGGATGAGGTCCACCTCCTCGGGGATCCCTATCGGGGCCCGACGTTGGAGATCCTCCTCTCGGCCCTCCGCCGGGAGCGGCCGGGGCTCCAGCTCCTGGCGCTCTCGGCGACCATCGGGAATCCCGGCGAGATCGCGGCCTGGCTCGGGGCGGAGGCGGTGGTGAGCGACTTCCGCCCCGTGCCCCTGCGCAAAGGGGTTTTCTGGGAAGGGGCCCTCCTCTTCCCCGGGGAGCCGCCGCGGCCGCTGGAGGCGGGGGGGCGGGCGGACCCCCTGGTCGCGCTGGCGGTGGACTCTGTGAAGGAGGGGGGGCAAGTGCTCGTCTTCGTCGCCACCCGGCGCTCCGCCCAGGCGGCGGCGCGGAAGCTCGCCCGTCACATCCGTGACCTCCTGGAGGAAGGTGAGAAGACGGAGCTCCTGGGATTGGCGGGCGAGATCCAGGGGGACGTGGAGGGGCGGACCTCCCTTTCCACGGAGCTCGCGAAGGTCATCCCTTCCGGGGTCGCCTTCCACCACGCCGGGCTTCCTGGGGGACATCGGCGGTTGGTGGAGGATGCGTTTCGGAAGAGGCGCATCAAGGTCCTCTGCACCACCACCACCCTGGCGGCGGGGGTGAACCTCCCCGCGAGGCGGGTGGTGATCCGGGATGTGCGCCGCTACGATCCCCCCTACGGCTCGAGCTATATCCCCGCCCTGGAGTACCACCAGATGGCCGGCCGGGCCGGCCGCCCCGGGCTCGACCCCTACGGGGAAGCGATCCTCATCGCCAGGAGCGAGGACGAGCTCGAGGAGCTGGTCTCGCGTTACGTGCTCGCCCCTCCGGAGGCGATCCGGTCCCAGCTCGCTCAGGAGGGGGCGCTCCTCTTCCACCTCCTGGGGGTGATCGCCGCGAGATACGTGCGGACCATGCGGGACATTCCAGCGTTCTTCTCGTTGACCCTGTTCGCGCGGCAGTTCGATCCCGCGGAGCTCGCCGGGGCGCTGCGGCGGGGCCTGGCGTACTTGACGATGGAGGGGTTCGTGGGCGAGGAGGGCGAGAGGCTCTATCCCACAGATTTCGGGGCCCTCACGGCGCGCCTCTATATCCACCCCGTGACCGCGGCCACCCTCCGGGACGGCCTCCGGGAGGCACAGCGCCGGGGAGAACGCCCCGCGCTCGCCTTCCTGCACCTCATCGCCGCCACCCCTGATATGGAGCTGGTGCGCGTGAGCTCCCGGGATCTCCCGGAGCTGGAGGCCTTCGTGGAGGACTCCGCGGGCATCTGGTTCCTGGAGACCCCGGCCTTCGGGGAACGGGGGTTCAGGAGGTTCCTGGCGGAGGTGAAGACGGCCCAGGTGCTCGTGAACTGGATCGAGGAGAAAACGGAGGAGGAGCTCTACATCGACTTCGGGGTGGGCCCCGGGGACCTCCACCGGTTGGTGGAGACGGCCGATTGGCTCCTGTACGCGGCGGAGCGGATAGCCGAGCTCCTCGGATTGCGGCTTCCCGAGATCCCACGGCTTCGGCGCCGGGTGCGTTACGGGGTGCGGGAGGAGCTCCTCCCCCTGGTGGCGCTCAAGGGGATCGGGCGGGTGCGGGCCCGGGTCTTATACGATGCGGGCTTCACCGATCCCGGGAAGCTCGCCCGGACCGCGCCGGAGAGGATCGCGGCGCTCCCGCACTTCGGGGGGAAGCTCGCCGAGAACCTGGTGGCGGAGGCCAGGGATTACGTGCGCTCCTATTTCGGGGCCCGCTGAGCCTCCGCGAGGAGGCGGGCGTATACCGGTTCGAGGGGGGTGCCCTTGGGGTCCCAGTGACGTTGCTCCGGGTATGTGCGATGGGGACGGTATTTACGCACGAGATCCTCCAGTCGCCCTGCGCCCCGGAGGTGGACCTCGATGTCCTCCAGATCCGCGGCCCCGAGCCCCAAGGCCTGGGCGTGGACGAGGTAACCCACCTCCCGCGGGTCGAACCCCATGAGGTAAGCGGCCACCGCGTCCAGGGCGACGGGATCGGTGCCCGCCAAGGCCACGCGGTGGGGGACCTCCGTTCCCGCTGTGGGGCCATCCCCCTCCATCCCCACGAACCCGTCGATCACCCCGAGGTGCGGCCGGAGCCATTTTCCCAGATAGGCGAGGTTCAGGTTGATGGCGGGGTATCCCCGGTGTACCCGTCCCTTGTCGCTCCCCAGGATCGCTCCCACCACCATGTTCTTAAGGGAGAGGGTCACGATCACCGTGTCGTGGGTCTTGGGGAGGGCCACCGAGACGCGGACCGACTCCAGGGCCGTCCGGGAGATCCGGACGGCCACCGGTTCCCCATCGCGGCCGAGGATCTCCACCGTCACGTGGCGATCCCGGTTGAGGTCCATGAGCTCGACGTCGAAGCGCTCGAGGAGCTTTAAGTACCCGAAGTTGCGGAAGGCCGCCGCGGTGTCCACCGCCGACCCCTCGCCGATGATCACCCGTTTGGGGTCCTGGGCCACCACCGCCTCCAATACCGCCGCCAGGGCGTCCACGTGGGTCGCGGCGAGCTGGAACGTGGAGGAGACGCAATTGGGCTTCACCAACACGACCTCGCCCCGGAGGAACTCCAACTCCCCCCGCGCCGACAGGGGGGCGAGGGCGTCCCGCACGCCGGCCGAACGTTCCACCACGTTTCCCACCACGGAGACCGTGGCCTTTCCCAAATTATTCCACCCCTTTCTCACGGGGACGTCCCCGGGCGCGTCACGCCGGGAGCCCTTGGAAGGCGCTGGATATCGGCAGACCCGTGATGTGCCTTCACCGGATTATACGGCGCGGTTGCGGGATCGCGGCCCGCGTTTATACTCCGATTGGAGTACAAAAGGAGTGTGAATGGGGAGCGATCGGGTGACCCTGAAGATCCCGCGGCCTCTATACGAGCGGCTCAAGCGCGTCATCGAGGGGACGGGGTTCCGCTCCGTCAACGAGTTCGTGGTCCACGTGCTCCGGGATCTGGTGGCGGAGGTGGGGGGAGAACCGGCGGAGCTCACCCCCGAGGAGATCCGCATCATCCGCGATCGCCTGCGGAAACTGGGCTATCTCTGAATACCCAAGGAGGGACGGATGGGGAAGGGGTTCGTCGTCTGGTTCACCGGGCTTCCGGCATCGGGGAAGACCACCCTGGCGGTGGCCCTGGAGGAGGAGCTCCGGAGGCGAGGGGTCGAACCGGTCCAGCGCCTGGACGGGGACATCGTGCGCCAGGACCTCACCCGGGACCTCGGCTTCTCCAAGGAGGATCGGGACGAGAACATCCGCCGCGTCTCGTTCGTGGCGAGCCTCTTGGCCGCGAACGGGGTGGCGGTACTGTGCGCGTTCGTGTCACCGTATCGTGAGGCCCGGCGGCGGGCGAGGATGCGGTGTCCCAACTTCGTGGAGGTCTACTGCCGGGCGTCCCTCTCGGCCCTCATTGAGCGGGACCCCAAAGGGCTCTACAAGAAAGCGCTCGCCGGCGAGATCCGGAACTTCACCGGGATCGACGACCCCTACGAGGAACCTGAGGATCCCGAGGTGATCTGCGATACCGACCGGGAGACGGTGGAGGAATCCCTGGAGAAGGTCCTCCGCTACCTGGAGGCCCAGGGCCTCATCCCCGAAAAAACCGTGACGCACGACGCGTTACCCGTCACGGGCCGTGCCTCTCCATCCACTGTCCCTAGCCCCCCGTCACGCGTCACCCATCACGCGTCACCGGTCCTTCCCCACGGCGGGACCCTGGTGGATCTCCTCGTCACGGGGAAGGAGCGGGAGGTCCTCATCCGCGAGGCCGAGGGGCTCCCGGCGATCGTCCTCTCCCCCTATTACGTGCGGGAGTTCTACTGCCTCGCCACCGGGGTCTACTCGCCCCTCTCGGGGTTCATGGGGGAGCGGACGTATCGGAGCGTGGTGGAGTCCATGAGGCTCCCCGATGGCACCGTCTGGCCCCTCCCCATCGTCCTCCCGGTGGACGAAAAAACGGCGGATTCCCTCCGGCCGGGCCAGGCCGCGAGGCTCGTGGACCCGGGGGGGAGGTTGCTGGGGGTGCTGGAGGGGGCGGAGGTCTTCGAGCGGGACCCCGAGTGGGAGGCGGAATATGTTTTCGGCACTGCCTCCCCCGAACATCCCGGGGTGGCCCGGCTCATGGCTGAGCCCCGCATCCTGGTGGGCGGGCGGGTCCGGGCGGTGGAGCTCCCGGATCCCGGCTTCCCTGAGATCGCCCTCACCCCCCGGGAGGTGCGGGAGGAGATCTCCCGCCGGGGCTGGGGGACGGTGGCGGCGTTCCAGACCAGGAACCCTCTCCACCGGGCCCACGAGTACCTCCTGCGCTGCGCCCTGGAGGTGTGCGATGGGCTCCTGCTTTCTCCCCTGGTGGGGGAGACGAAGCCGGGGGATCTCCCGGCGGATGTCAGGCTCCGCACTTACCGGGCCCTCCTCGAAAATTACTTCCCCGCGGAACGGGTCCTCATCGCCGCCTTCCCCGCCAACATGCGCTATGCCGGCCCCAGGGAGGCGATCTTCCACGCCCTCTGCCGCAAGAACTTCGGCGCCACCCACTTCATCGTGGGCCGGGACCACGCCGGGGTGGGGGACTTCTACGGCCCGTACGAGGCCCAGGAGATATTCGATCGCTTCGACCCCCGGGAGCTGGGGATCGTGCCGCTGAAATTCCGCCCCGCCTTCTGGTGCAAGCGCTGCGGGGGCATGGCCACGGAGAAGACCTGTCCCCATCCGGAGTCGGAGCGGGTGAGCCTCTCGGGGACGGCCCTGCGGGAGATGCTCCGCCGGGGCGAGGTGCCCCCGCCGGAGATCACCCGTCCCGAGGTGGCGAGGATACTGGTGGAGGCGATGGGGCCCGTTGGGCGATGAGCAGGTGCCTTGTGATCGGGCTCGATTGCCTCGATCCGGACCTGGTGGAGGATCTCCTCGATGACCTCCCCGTCCTGCGGGGGCTCATACAGCGGGGGGAGTTCCGCCGGCTGCGCTCGGTGGATCCCCCCATCACCGTGCCCGCGTGGATGTGCGCCCTCACCGGGAGGGACCCCGGGGAGCTCGGGGTCTACGGGTTCAGGAACCGCGTCGACCGCTCCTACGACGGCCTGCGGATCGCCACCTCGG
>JAJRVI010000079.1 GCA_024277405.1 Fidelibacterota bacterium | reverse complement strand
ATCGCTCCTTTCGGCGGACTTCGGCCGCCTGGCCGAGGAGATCCGGGCGGTGGAAGCGATCTCGGAGTACATCCACTTCGATGTCATGGACGGCCACTTCGTCCCCAACCTCACCTTCGGCCCCCCGGTGGTGAACGCCCTCCGCCGCCATACCTCCATCCCCTTCGACATCCACCTCATGATCGAGCGCCCGGCGGTCTACGCCCCCAGGTTCCGGGTGGGGCCCGAGGACGTGATCACCTTCCACGTGGAGGCCTCCGATCCCCCCGATGAGGTGATCCGCACGATAAGGAAGCTCGGTTGCAAGGTGGGGATCTCCCTCCGGCCGGGCACCCCCCTGGAGGCGATCATCCCCTACCTGGACCGGGTGGACTGGGTGTTGGTGATGTCGGTGGAGCCGGGGTTCGGGGGCCAGAGATTCATGCCCGAGGCCCTCGAGCGGATCCGCGAGCTGCGCGCGCTCATCGGGGATCGGGGGATCGCCATCGCCGGGGACGGGGGGATAGAGCCCGGGAACGTGCGGGCGGTGGTGGAGGCCGGGGCCGAGGTGATCGTCGCCGGCTCCGCCATCTTCGGGAAGGGGGACCCCGCCGCCGCGGCCGCGGAGCTGCTGCGTGCCGTCCATGGTTGAGGTCCACGTGGGGTTCATGCGGCGGGCCCTGGAGCTCGCCCGGCGGGGGGAGGGTTACACCCGGCCCAACCCCCTGGTGGGGGCGGTGGTGGTGAAGGGCGGGACGGTGGTGGCCGAGGGCTACCACGCCCGCTACGGCGGCCCCCACGCCGAGGCGGTGGCCCTGGAGCGGGCGGGGGATGCCGCCCGGGGAGCCGACCTCTACGTGAACCTGGAGCCGTGCGTGGACTTCCCCGGGAAGAAGACGCCCTCCTGCGCCGATCGGATCATCGCCGCGGGGATAAAGCGGGTGATCATCGCGGCCCGCGACCCCAACCCTCGGGTGAACGGAAAGGGCGTGGAGAAGCTCCGGGCCGCGGGGATCGAGGTGATCGAGGGGGTCCTCGAAGAGGAGGCCCGGGAGCTCAACGAGATCTTCTTCTGGTGGACGAGGACGGGGAGGCCGTTCGTCTCCCTGAAGCTCGCCATGTCGTTGGACGGGCGGATCGCCACGAGGTCGGGGGAATCCCGCTGGATAACCGGGCCCACCGCGAGGAGGAGGGCGCACGAGCTCCGGCGCCGCCACGCCGCGGTGCTCGTGGGGGTGAACACGGTCCTCGCCGACGATCCCGAGCTCACGGTGCGGGAGGTGCCCGGGCCGAACCCCATGAGGGTCGTCCTGGACTCCAGGGGCAAGACCCCGCCCACAGCCCGGGTGCTGGAGGAAGACGGGGGCGTCCTCATCGCCACCACGGACGCGATGCCCCCCGAGGCGGAGGAGGCGTTGAGGGGGCGGGGCGCCGAGGTGCGGCGGTTCCCCGCCCGGGAGGGCCGGGTGGATCCCGAGGCGGTCCTCCGCTGGCTGGGGGAGCGAGGGATCGACTCGGTGCTGGTGGAGGGGGGCGGCGAGGTGGCGTGGTCGTTCCTTTCCCGGGGGCTGGTGAACCTGGTCTATTTCTTCTACGGTCCGGTGGTGATCGGGGGGCGGGGGGCGGTCCCCGCCTTCGGCGGCGAGGGCTTTTCCGCATTGGGAAAGGCCCCGCGTTTCAAGATCAGGCGGGTGGAGCGGTTGGGGGATGACCTCCTCGTGGTCGCCCATCCCGCGGCCCCGGTGTAACGTCCCCCGGACACCGCGAAGCGACGGACGGCGGGTGCGAGCCCCGCCGCTACATTTCTCCATCCACGGTTTCTCCGCCCGGGGTGCATAAAAACGGGAGCGGATCGCGCCGCTTTGGCCCCGGGAACCCCACAGGGGAGTGACGTCCACCGGTTTTTTTTCCGGGGGACTCTGTAGCGTCGGGGTTCATCCCCGACGTTATGGGGGTCCATCCGCGACCCCGGTCCGTGTTCCTTCCCCCCTCTCCCCGGGGAGCTTTTCACCCGCCTCGGCCGCCGTGACCCGTGAGGTCCTCGGCGGGGAGGGTGAGGGCGGCGAGCGCCGCGGGGATCAGGGCCGCGGTCATCACACCAAGCGCCCTCTCCAGGCCCCACAGGTCCCCGAGGTGCCCGATCAGGGGCGCCATCAGGGCGCCGAGGCCCCACGAGAGGCCCAGCAACACCCCCGAGACCGTGCCCTGATGTTCGGGGAAGAGCTCCTGGGCGTAAGCGATGGAAACCGGGTTCGAAGCCATGAGGAGAAACCCGGACACGGCGAGGAAGACGAGGGCCCAGGTACCGCCGGTATAGAGGAAGGCGTAGAGCGCGGGGATGGTGGCGGCGAGGGAGATCCAGATCACCCGTTTCCTCCCGAACCGGTCCGAGAGCCTCCCGCTCACGACCCCCCCGAGCGCCCCCGCCAGGGCGAAGAGCGCCAGCGCCGCCCCGCCCATCGCCAGGGGTGCCCCCCGCTCCACCAACAGCACCGCGAGGAAGCTCCGATAGGAGATCCCGACCAGCGCCCGCAACACCGCGATCCCCCACAGGAGCGCCAGGGTCCAGAGCTGGGCCCGGGGGAGGGACAGCAACCTCTCCCGACGCCCCGTCCTCTCCACGTCGGGGATCAGGAGCGCCCCCGCGGCGAGCGCACCGAGCGCGGGGAGGAGGAGCCACTCCAGGCGGGAGATGCCCACCTCATCGGCGAACCACCCGATGAAGAGGGGTCCCAACGCCGCCCCCACCGTGCCCCCGGCGATGAACACCGACATGGCGTAACCCCGCGGCCCCCCGCCGGAGCCCGCCAGGGCCGCCCCCGCGGGATGAAAGGCCGCCGTTCCCAAGCCCGCCGCGAACAACGCCGCCCCCAGGGTGAGGTACCCCGGGAACCGGAAGATGAGGGACATCACCGTGCACGTCACCGCGGGCCCGAGCAGGAGAAAGGCCTTATACCCGAGCCGATCGGCGAGGTGACCCGCCAGTGGCTGGGCGAAGGAGGCGGCCACCATGCGGGCGGAGCTCAGGGCGCCGGCCAAGGCGAGCGAAAGCCCCATCCGCTCGATGATGAGCGGCATCAACGCCGGGAGGAACCCCCCGTAACCGTCGTTCAGGCCGTGGAGGACGGCCGCGATCCAGACCGCGCCACGTTTTCGCTCCACTCCGGGAGCAAATATACCAAACACATGGCGATATTTGCCGGCGGGAGCGGAAATCCATATGCTGACCCCGGAGGCCGTCATGGGAGCGGGGACGTGGATCGCGGCGGGATGGCGGATCTATCGGGAGAACTGGGGCCGGATGATGCTCGGCGCCCTGGCGTTGGTGGGCTTCTATCTCCTGCTCGTCGCCATAGGGGGCGGGATCGGCTACATCCTCGGTCCCCTGGGGATCCCGGAGGTGGGAAAGGAACTGCCCCCCTGGGCCCTCGTGATGCTCGTGATCCTGAACTTCACCGTGGGGGTCATGCTCTACCTCGGCTTCTACTATTACGCTTTGCGGCTCGTGCGGGGCCAGTCACCCAGCATCGTCCAGGACCTCCTCTACCCCTTCCGGCGTCCCCTGGCCGTGATCGGGGTAGCGATCCTCTACGCCCTGGCCATCATAGGGGGCTTGGCGCTTCTGATCGTCCCGGGGATCATCCTCGCGATCAAGTTCTACTTCGCCGGCATCGCCCTCATCGACCGGGATCTGGGGGTGATGGAGTCCCTTAGGGAGAGCTCCTGGCTCACCCGGGGCCACCGGCTCCCCCTCTTCCTCGTGCTCCTCTTCTTCATCTTCGTGGACGCGGCCCTGAAGCTTACCGTGCTCCTATTCTTTGCCCTCGTGCTCCCCACGCCCCTGTTCAATGCGACTTCCGAGCTCGTCGCGAACTTCCTCTCCCTGCTCGTCGTCACCCCATGGATGGCAGCGAGCTTCATGTGTGCCTACGACGCCCTGTTGGAGGGAGCACGTCCCCAGGGTGCCGCGGAGGAAGAGGGGCCCAACATCACATTGCCGGCCTGAGGCGGCACAGCTCGCGCCAGGGGGCGGGGTCCTC
This sequence comes from Fidelibacterota bacterium, assembly GCA_024277405.1. Taxonomy (GTDB): domain Bacteria; phylum Bipolaricaulota; class Bipolaricaulia; order Bipolaricaulales; family Bipolaricaulaceae; genus UBA3571. The sequence continues at coordinate 4,489 of JAJRVI010000079.1, read as the reverse complement.
CCCGGGGGAGAGGTATACCCACCAACCCCAAATTGTCCGCTCCTCGCCGGGGCCGAGGCGGAACTCGCGATCCAGAGTGAGATGCGCTCCATCCTCGCCGGCGTCCCAGGGCGCGATGGGGATGCCCGGCGGGGCGCAGAGGAGGAACGCCGATCCGTCCCGCCCCCGCACCAGCGCCCAGCCCTCCACCTCCCACCAGGCGTGGAAGGGGGAGCGGATCCGCACGTATCCCGGGGTCTCCATCCTCGCCCCCTCGTGGGTGCCGCCGGGGGCGAGGAAGCCCATGAACCCGCCCCCGAGCTCCCGGGGGACCGGGGTGAGGTTGCGCACGCGCAGCGCCGTGAGGACCATGCCCCCGCCGGGGGTCCCGTACACGACCTCCACCTCCGTGCCCCGGAGACCCTCCTCTCGGGGACGGGCCCGCAGCACTACCCCCGCTAGCTCCATCTCCCCCGCCCGTCCCCGCCAGGGGGCCGCCTCGAACCGTTCCCGGTGCAACTTCCCCGGCCAGTGCCACTCCTCCAGGGACACCGGGTACAGGATGGGGTGGATCCCCCCGAACCAGGGGCGGAGCCACGCGAACCGCCCCGGCTCCGGGAAGGCCGAGCGGAGGATCTCAACCCCGCCCTCGTGCCAGGAGTAGAGGCCCGGGCCGAAGTCCGGCGCCACCGCCAGCCGCCGTCCCCCCTCGGCAATGAGGAAGATATCCCGTCCGCCCTCCGTCCCCGCCCGCACCTCGGGGAGGGTATGGGGGAGGGGGATGAGGGGCAGCGGGAAGCAGCGCTCCTCGCCGGCGCCTGCGAGGACGAGCTCCCCCGTCCCCGCCCGGGCCGTCCCCTCCCTGTCGAACCGGATCCGGATCTCCCCCGGCGACCCGGAGCGCGCCGCGAACTCCCCTTCCCCTGGCTCGGCCCGGAGGCCGGCGGGGGACACGACCCGGAAACGGCCCCGAACGGGACGCCCCCGACCGCTCCGCACCGCGATCGCGCACTCGCCCTTTCCTCTCCGGAGGAGGATGGGACGGGAAAACTCGGGCCACAGGAAGGGATGGGGCTCCGCCGGGGCGGGCACCTCACCGGAGACCCGTCCCCACAGGTCCCGCACCGCCCGGTAGTCCCCGGGGCCGATGTAGAGGAAATAGCGGTGCAGGACGCGCCTTTCCCCGGGGGGAACCTCGAGTGGCGGCGCCCTCCAGCTCCACCCCCACTCACAGGCCCACTCCACCTCCCCTTCCGGCACGAGCCCGATCACCAGCCCCTCCGCGGGGAGCTCGAACGCGAGCCATCCCTCGGGGAGCCTGGCGGGGAAATCCCCCTCGCCCTCGGGGAAGCCGGCGAGGACGTCGCGCACCAGCCCCTCGGGGCTCACGTAGGCGATCCTCACCGGCGTCTCGGGGAGGTCCCAATGGGAAACGCGGAGGGAGACTCTCGCCGGCTCCCGTCCCCGGTTGACGAGGGCGTAGGAGATCTCGGCCACCGGGCCGCGGCCCAAGCGCAACCGCTTCTCCAATTCCAGCCCGGGGAACCGGTCCGACCCCGTGCGCATGCGAAGTTCGACCCCATCCCCCTCGCGGACGAGGCCGAGTTCCCAGCGGCGCTGGCCGAGGTCCGCGGGGGCATACGGGGGGCCGAGCTCCTCCCCCTGCCAGATGAGGGGATGCACCCCGCCCTCGGGAAAGAGGACGAGCCGGCCCCCGAACCCGCGCGCCTCGATGACGAACCCCGCCCCGGCGAGGACGGCGCTCCCCTCGAGGAGGCACCCCACCGCGCCCCCCGCCGGCCCCCGGAAGAGGAGGGGGAAAGGGGGGAGCGCGAGGGCGATGCCCTCCACCGCGGCCCGGGGCCGGAGCCGCCACGCCCCGGGTGCCCCCCGGACCCGGAGGGGGACGGCGGCCTCCCCCTCCGGGGGGAGCTCTATCCCCACCGATCGGGGCTCGACCCGGACCTCGTCCTCCGCCTCGAGGGACACTTCCCCGGCCAGGCGCCGGCCGCTCCGGTTGCGCAGGACGAGGAAGACCTCGACCACCTCCCCGGGACGGAACGCTTTTCGGGCGGGATGGAGGGAAATGTCCAGCGGGAGGCGGCTCCGGAACCCCAACGCGAGCTCCACCTTCCCCGCCTCGGCGAGGACGGTGAGCCTGGCCGCGGGGGCCGGGCGGCGGGGGGGAAGGTCCGCGAGCTCCTCCGTGAGAACGCACTCCGCCTCCCCCTCGTGGGCCTCTCCCGGGCCGAGGCGGATCAGTTCCCCGCCGGAGAGGGAGATCCCCCGGTCGCCGGTGAGGAAGAGGGCATATGTCCTCTCTTCATCGGAGCGGTTCTCCACCCGGAAGCGGACGGAAAAGGGAAACCGCACACATGGCTCCGCGACGCTGGGGAAGAGCTCCAGGGAGGCTTCGGGGAGGCGGACCGCGCAGGGTGCCTTGGCGGCGGCATCGACCAGGACCTCGAGTGTCTCCCCCTCCCGCTCCAGCCGGTAGCGGAAGACGGTGCGGCCGTGCCACTTCTCCCCATCCTCCTCCAGGGAGATCTCCCGGACGAGGCAATCGTGCCAGTGGGCTCCGCCGAGGAACCCCGCCACGCCGGGGATGCGGAGGATAGTGGGGAGGTAGTTCTCCATGTGCACGCTCGTCCCCGGGACCCAGAAGAACCCCACCCGCTTGTAGAGCCCGATGGCCCTCTCGTTCCCGGACCAGGTATCGATCCCCAGGTAAGGGAGCCCGAGGCGGGCCGCGATGGAGATCGCCTCCAGGAGGAGCGCCTTTCCGATCCCCCGCCCGTGGTAGCCGGGATGCACGTTCAGGAAACCCACGTACCCCGCGCCTGGGTTCGCCCAGTGGGGCGTGAGGGTGAGGTACCCCATGATCGTGCCCTCCGCCTCGGCGACGAGGATCGCCAGGTGCTCCCGTTCCCGGTGTCGGCGCAGCACGCGCTCGGGGGTATAGGGGATCCCGCCCGTGAGGGTGCCGGGCCAAGCCCGGTCGGAGGCGTTGAGGAGCGCGGCCACCCCCTCCGCGTCCCCATCCCGGAACTCCCGGACCCCGAACCCCGTGGGGAACATGCCCTCCTCCCTTCCCTCACCCACGTTGCACGGAGTATACCGGGCGATGCGACCCCGCTCCGTGACGCTACCCCGCCGTGGGGCATCGTCGTGGAACCAGTCGCACTTGTTCCCCAGGGCTCGCCACGTCCATTGGCATATGGCCCGGTGGCAATCGCGCCACTCGTTAGAGGCGCCGGCATCACCGAGTCAGCCCTCATGGACGCGATGAGCCGAACGCGGAGATAAAGGTGAAGCGCTCGGTTTCTGGCCCCGGGGATCCATCCGTTTTTAGGGTCCCATCCAGCATGTCTCATCTACAACGCAGGGCCATACCCCAAAGAGTCACATGTGTGGGGTCAGGTCTTTACTTTTGACCTCCACTTCCCCACGATCCGGCTCACCGTGGAATAGTGAAGCCCCAGGTATTCCCCCACCTCCCGCAGCCGGTACCCGTACTCCACCACCGCCCGGTAGATCCGCTCGTCCCGGTCTCCCTTGTCCTTCACACCCGCGAAAAGCTCCCCAAGCTCAGGGCGATGGACGAGCCTCTCCTTCCGCGGTATCTCCCCCGTGGCCTGCTTTCCTTGGAGCACGGGCTTAAGTTTCTCCACGAACTCCTCCCGCCCCAGGATCACCCCGCCCTTGAGCTCGCCCCAGATCTCCACCCCCTTACCCTGGAACACGAACCGCCGGTACTTTCTCCGCGCCCGCTCCGGATCGGGATCGAATTGGGAAAGCAACCATTCCACTTCCAGAAACGGGGGCGGCTCCCCGTACCCCGCCGTAGCCCGGTAGCTGGACCACCTCCACCTGCCAGGGTATCTCACCAACCCTGCCCGCACCGGGTTGAGCACGATGTAGCGGGCGAGCTCGAGGAGATAGGGATCCTTCTCCACCAGAATCGCCTTGTACCTTCCCTGGAACAGGTGCCCGGTTCGTTTGTGTCTGCGGTTGAATCGCTGGGTGTAGACCCCGTTGAGTTGGCGCATCCCCCGAGAGAGGTTGGCCTCCCGTGTCTCGACGAGGAGGTGGTAGTGGTTTCCCATGAGACAATAGGCGTAGCAGCGGAACCTGTATCGTTCCACCACCTCTGCCAGGATCTCCAAGAAGGCCCGGCGGTCCTCGTCATCGAGAAAGATCTCCTGTCCCGCGTTCCCGCGGGAGGTGATGTGATAGAGGGCTCCCGGGAACTCTAGCCTCAACGGCCTCGCCATGGCGACCTCATCATACCGCCGTCGACGTCAAAAGTAAAGACCTGACCCCATCATGACCTTTCCCTTGGCCGGGATACGGCGCACTTCCCCGACGATAATCAGGTGATCCTCGCACCGGGCTCCTCTATTCAGGCCCCCTGGTCAAAGTGGGTCAGAAAAATGATCTACGCCATCCGGGCATCCATGGGCCGGTTGGACCAAGATTGCTGAAATTCAAAAGTAAAGACGCGACCCCT